>JANQKX010000503.1 GCA_028280915.1 Kiloniellaceae bacterium | reverse complement strand
TGCGCTCCACCGAACTCAGCGTCACCGAGATTGCCATGTCGTCCGGGTTTTTGTCCCTGGCGGCCTTTTCCCGGGCCTTCCGGTGCCGCTATGGTGCCGGGCCGCGCGCTCTGCGTCATACGGACAGGATTCCCGCGGGGCCGCTTCTGGCACCGAAGGCCCGCTAGAGAACGGTAAAGATAAGGATGGCAGCCGGCCTGAAGTGTCGAGGCCTGAATGCTGGTCATTTTCGCCCATAGATGCTATCGGGGAGAGAGGTTTCAGTTTGAGGCCACAGTCTGTGAGCCTTCCCCTGACGGATAAAAAAACCTGGATTTGTTTCATGGCGCTTTCAGATGCTTCTGAAGACCGGGCGCGGCTGCGCGTGGGGATCGTGTTGATGATCGCCGCCGTGGCCGTTGCTGCCTTGTCGGGCGCCCTAATGAAAACGCTTTCATCGGAGATGTCGCCCCTCATGGTGGCCTGGTTTCGTTTTGCCGGGTTTTTTGTGATCATGCTGCCCTTCGCGGTCCTGCGTGCTGGGTGGCGGGCCTTCCGGCCGCCGCGCTTTCGTATTCAAGTGGTGCGCGGCCTGTTGTTGGGGATCGGCAACATTTTGTTTTTGTGGGGTGTGGTCGGGCTGGACTATGCGGACGCCATCGCGATCCTCTACGTCTATCCCTTTTTGATGGTCCTGATGGCGCCGGCGGTTTTGGGCGAGCGGGTGAGCCCCATCGCCTGGCTCGGGGTTTTTGGCGGTTTTGCCGGCGTGCTCTTGGTCATCCGTCCGCAGTTCGGCGATTGGGACGTGCACGGGCTTATGGTGCTCGGCACCGGATTTACCGTGGCCTTGCAGATGTTGATGAATCGCAAGCTCGGTGTCTTGGCCGACCCGGCGGTCATTTCCCTTTGGGGCGCCATGGTGGCGGCGGTCTTGTTAACCTTCGCCTTGCCCTTCGTTTGGGTTCCCTTCGATATGGCCCAGTGGGATACCTTGGTGCTCCTGGCCGTGACCAGCGCGGCCAGCCAGACCCTGATGATCTTGTCCATGGCGCGGGCGCCGGCTTCCGACCTGGCGCCCTTCACTTATTCCGAGATTGCCATCGCCGTCTTGCTGGGCCTGGTGATGTTCGGCACCTTGCCGGATCTGCTCTCCTGGCTGGGGATCGGCTTGATCACCCTCTGCGGCATCGTGGTGGCCATGGTGCAGGGCCGCATGACCCTGCGGCGCCAGCCGAAAATCTAGTGTCCCGAATCAGAAGTTCGAAGCATCAAATGGCAAGCACCGGACGAACTTCTGATTCGATCAGGACACTAGCAAGCCATTGATGCTCGCGTGGTTTATGGATTTGAAGTTCCTCACGGTGCCAGCCCCCAGAATGGAAGGAACTTCAAATCCACCACACTAGCCGCGCGCGCGGCCCGCGTCCCAAGAGGATTGACAGGAAATCCAAAAAAAGTTTGTTTTCCCGCTGATGTTACAGACACTTGGGAAATAAGGCACAGGGCCCGATTGAGTGAGCGGTCCGTGAGAAGTTCGATATGAACGGGGTCATGATCGTGAAATTCCTGACAGCAGATGTGCTGGCCAAACGGGCTGGGGTCCGGCGCGCGGCATGATCAAGGAAGTCCACCTCAATGGGATCATCGCCCTGGGGCTGCTCTTGGTTCCCTTGGGCGCCTGGTGGTGGGACGAGCCCTTTACCATCACCCTCGCCACCAAGGCGGCGATCCTGGCGCTGGCCGGCGTGGGGCTGAACCTGGCCTTGGGGCAGGGGGGCATGGTGAGCCTGGGCCATGCGGTGTTTTTTGGCATCGGCGGCTACGCCATGGGCATCCTGGCCAGTCACGCGCAGGATTTCCAGCCCTTACTGCAAGCGCCTTTCGTGATCGAAGGCACCAAGAGCATGCCGGTCATTTGGCTGACCGCCATGACGGCGAGCGCCATCGCGGCCCTGGTCATCGGCGGCCTTAGTTTGCGCACGAGCGGCGTCTATTTCATCATGGTCACCTTGGCGTTTGGCCAGATGTTTTATTACTTCGCCATCTCCTGGCCCGCTTATGGGGGCGAGGACGGGCTCTCCATTTATGTGCGCAACAGCTTTCCCGGCCTGAACACCCTGGATCCCATTCAGTTTTTCGCCCTTTGTTACGGCCTGCTCTTGCTCGTTTTGTTTTTCATGTCCCGTCTGATGGCGTCCCCTTTCGGTTTGGCCCTGAACGGGGCGCGGCAAAATCAAGACCGGGTCGAGGCCGTCGGGATCAACTCCTACCGGGTGAAGCTGGCGGCTTTTGTGATTTCCGGGGCGGTCACTGGCCTGGCGGGCGCCTTGTTCGCCGATCTCAACCGCTTTGTCAGCCCCACCATGTTCAGTTGGCAGACCAGCGGCGAAATCATGATTTTTGTCATTCTGGGCGGCATGGCCCGCCTGTTCGGTCCGGTGGCGGGGGCCGTGCTTTTCATTCTTCTGGAACATGCCCTGGAGGATCTTTCGGATTACTGGCACATCTATCTGGGCCTGGTTTTGTTGGGCGTGGTGCTGTTTGCCAAGGGCGGTCTGATCGGCAGCTTGGCCGCGAGGCCCGCCCGTCATGCCTAATCCGGTCCTTGCGGCGGAGAACCTGGACAAGTCCTTCGGGGCGGTGGTGGCCAGCGACAAGATCTCTTTGGAGCTGCGGCCGGGGGAAATCCATGCCCTGATCGGCCCCAACGGGGCGGGGAAATCCACCTTGATCAAACAGATCGCCGGCGGCCTTAAGCCGGACCGCGGCACCGTTGAGTTTTTGGGCCGGGACGTCACCGGGCTCACCGTCGTCCAACGGGCGCGGCTGGGCTTGGGGCGCACTTTTCAGATCTCGGCCTTGGCCATGGAGATGACGGTCTTGGAAAACGCGGTGCTGGGGGCCTTGGGGGCCAGCGGCAAGAGCTTTCGCTTTTTCCGTCCGGTGATGACCGATCAAGCGCTGGTGGATCAAGCCATGGCGGCCTTGAAGGAGGTGGATTTGGACGGGGAGGCCGGCCGTCTGGTGGCGGAACTGTCCCACGGCCAGCGGCGCCAATTAGAGGTCGCCGTCGCCCTGACCCTGAATCCGAAGGCGTTTTTGATGGACGAACCCATGGCCGGCATGGGAACGGAAGGCTCAAAACGGCTGACCGGTCTCCTCGATCGGCTGCGCCATCAAGCCCCCATTTTGCTCATCGAGCATGACATGGACGCTGTCTTCGCCCTGGCCGACCGTATCAGCGTACTGGTCTACGGCCGCGTGATTGCCACGGGCGGCGTGGCTGAGATCCGCGCCAACCCCGAGGTGCAACGGGCCTATCTTGGGGAAGAGGCGACTTCATGAGTTTGTTGCGCCTGGATCAGGTAACCGCCGCCTACGGGCCGGCCCAAGCCCTGTTCGACGTGAGCTTTCAGGTCGATGAAGGCGAAGTGCTGGCCCTGATGGGCCGGAACGGCATGGGCAAGTCCACGACTGTGAAGGTGATCTGCCGCTTGTTGGCGCACAAGTCCGGATCGGTTCATTTCGCCGGCCAGGACTTGGCGGGCCAGCCGCCCCATCGGGCGGCGCGGCTGGGATTGGGTCTGGTGCCGGAGGGGCGGCGCTGTTTCGCCAATCTGACGGTGGCGGAAAACCTCCTGGCCGCGGCTCGGCCGGGGGAATGGGATATGACCAAGGTGGCCGATCTCTTTCCCCGCTTGGGGGAGCGAAGAGCCCAACTGGCCACCTCCCTTTCCGGTGGCGAGCAGCAAATGCTGGCCATCGGCCGCGCCCTCATGACCAATCCCCGGCTGTTGATCCTGGACGAGGCCACCGAAGGGCTGGCGCCGGTCATCCGCCGGGAAATCTGGGCCTCCATCGCCCGGCTGAAATCGGATACGGGCCTGGCTCTTTTGGTGATCGACAAGTCTTTGCGCGAGCTGGCTCAGATTGCGGACCGCGCCGTCATTCTGGAGCGGGGCCGCAGCGTTTGGTCCGACCGCTTCGACCGGCTTGATCCGGCGGTGGCGGAGAGCTATCTGGGCGTTTGAGCCGGCGGGGGCGAGGTCAAACAGGGCTGGCCGTTGGGGTTTCAGCGGGCAGGCGCCGGCCCATTGCCCGGCCCAGGATTTCGGCCAGGCAGTCGCGGGAAAACGGCTTTTGCAGCAGGAGGGCGTCATCGGCCAGGCAGCCGTTATGAAAAATGGCGTTTTCCGTGTAGCCGGACATGAAAACGGTGGCGGCCTGAGGGCATAACGCCGTGAGCGCTTTGGACAAGGTCCACCCATTGGTGCCGCCCGGCAAGACCATATCAAGCAGCAAAACATCATAGTCGG
>JANQKX010000109.1 GCA_028280915.1 Kiloniellaceae bacterium | reverse complement strand
GGCGAAATTGCCTGCCGGATTATCCGAAGCTGCAAAGCCATGGGAATCAAGACCGTCGCGGTCTATTCAACGGCCGACGCAGGCGCACAGCATTGTCTTTTGGCCGACGAAGCGGTGGCCATCGGCCCAGCGCCTTCGGCGGAGAGCTATCTGGTCATCGACAAGATCGTGGCCGCCTGCCGGGAAACCGGCGCTCAGGCGGTGCATCCCGGGTTCGGCTTTTTGTCCGAGAACGCCGCCTTCGTGAAGGCGCTGGACGAGGCAGGCATCGTCTTTATCGGCCCGCCCACCAAGGCGATCGGGGCCATGGGCGACAAGATCACCTCGAAAAAGCTGGCCCAGGAAGCGGGCGTCAGCACGGTGCCGGGGCACATGGGTCTGATCGACGACGGGGATCACGCGGTGCGCATCTCCGAGGACATCGGCTTTCCCGTCATGATCAAGGCTTCGGCTGGCGGCGGCGGCAAGGGCATGCGGGTCGCCTGGTCGGCGGACGAGGCGCGGGACGCCTTCCGTTCGGCCCAAAACGAGGCCCGTGCTTCCTTTGGCGATGATCGCATCTTCATCGAGAAGTTCATCGAGGAGCCGCGCCACATCGAGATTCAGGTCCTGGCCGACCAAAAGGGCAATACCCTTTATCTGGGCGAGCGGGAATGCTCCATCCAGCGGCGTCACCAAAAGGTCATCGAAGAGGCGCCCTCGCCGTTTCTGGACGAGGCGACCCGGGCCGCCATGGGGGCCCAGTCCGTCGCCCTGTCCAAGGCGGTGGACTATTGCTCGGCAGGCACGGTGGAGTTCATCGTCGATAAAAACAAGAATTTCTACTTTCTGGAAATGAACACCCGCATCCAGGTGGAACACCCGGTGACCGAAATGATTACGGGGCTGGATCTGGTGGCCTGGATGATCCGTATCGCGGCCGGCGAAGAGTTGGACTTCGGCCAGGATGACGTGAAGCTGGACGGCTGGGCGGTGGAAGCCCGAGTTTATGCGGAAGACCCCTTGCGCAGCTTTTTGCCCTCCATCGGCCGCCTGGTGCGCTACCAGCAGCCCAGCGGCTCGGCCGAGGGCACCACGCTGCGCGTTGATAGTGGCGTGGTGGAGGGATCGGAAATCTCCATGTTCTACGACCCCATGATCGCCAAGGTGGTGGCCCATGGCCCCGACCGGGCCAGCGCGGTCGCCGCCCTCTGCGAGGGGCTGGATGCCTTTTACATTCGCGGCATCAACCACAACATTTCCTTTTTGACCTCGGTGTTGAAAAAGCCGCGTTTCGCCGAGGGGCGCCTGACCACCAATTTTATTCCCGAGGAGTATCCCGACGGCTTCAGCGGCGGCGACTTGCCGGCCCACAGCCATCGGGCGCTTTTGGCCCTGGGGGCGGTGTTACAATCCAATCGAGCCCAGCACGAACGGGAAATCTCCGGCCGCCTGGACGGGGGCTTGGGATGGATCGACGATGACGGGGAAGAAAGCTGGTCGGTGCTGCTCGGCGCGGAATCGGTGAGCTGCACCATCCATGACGACGGCGAGGCCTATTT
>JANQKX010000440.1 GCA_028280915.1 Kiloniellaceae bacterium | reverse complement strand
GAACCAGGTCAAGGGGTCCGGGTCAAGGAGACTAGGCTAAGAGGCGTGGGTACGGGTACGGGCGGCGGCGCAAGAGCTGTCAACGGGCCTTGATCCGCCCCGTTCCACCGCCACCCCTGGGCGGTGCTCCGCTCCAAGGGCTTGGCGATCCGGCCGCGCTCTTTGACGGGCCGTGCCGGTAGTCATTCTTGTCTTCCGCCATCCCCATGGTCCGCGGCACGACGACGGTCTTCCCATCGCCAAAGGACGCGGGCCAGGGGGCGCCCTTTTCAAGGGAAGCTGCCTTGTGGCTCAGGCGCGGCCGTCCCACAGCGAGGTGCGGAAGGGTCGGCGCTCCCTCGGACCGGACCCGGTCGGGTCTGGTTCGGTCGGGTCTGGTTAAGTCGGGTCTGGTTAAGTCAGATCTGGGCCAGGCGATTTCTCCGCCACCCTTCGAGAGTCCCGCCCCCGTCGCGGGGGCCGAGGCGACTGTCGGCTTTCCGTTCGCCAGGCCGAAGGGAATGCCCCTGGGACCGCCGCGATCCGGCCTTTTTTTCCCTTCCACTGGGGACACTTTATTTCCGCGCGCCGTATCCGCGCCAGGCCGGGCCAAGCCGGGCCGGGCCACGTCGGGCCGGGCCGCCACCTGGGTTGCCTCCCGTGTTTCAACCGCATGGTCTATCCGGTCGCCGGTCTCGCCATCGGTGGGATCTTCCGCCATGGGCCGGACGCAAAGGGCGTGATGCTCGGGGCAGTAGGATTTGCCCGGGGCCACCGGCGCGCCGCACTTGCCGTCGTCCCGGTGGCTGGGTTCGCCGGCGATGTACTGGCAGGTCTTGGGACGCCAGACCGCCTCGGGCAGGGGCCGGCGGGACACCAGCGGCGGGATATGCCGCAAGTGGCCCTGTTGATTATAGAGCTGGCTGTACCAGGTATCCTCGGCCCCTTCGCCGAACTCCGCCCCGTCGTCAACCACGTCCCCGGCGCCATGACCCGCACCTAACCTCCGGTCCACATCCAGCGGGTTTGGCCCGCCAAACGCCTGATCCCGATCCGGCCCATTTTCGCGATTTGGCCCGAAGGGCGCTTGGGGGCGGAAGCCCAGGGCGGCCATTTGGATCAACTTCGCCTCCCGCTCGCGCCAGTGGGGCCAGCGGCCCTTGGGCGAGGCCGCCGGCGGTTCGGCCGTCTGCCGGCCGTCGGCCAGGCGCACCACCCGGGAGCGATTGTAACGTTTAATGGAAATCAGGCCCTTGCGCTGAAGCCGGCCCAGGGTATCGGCCACCGCGCTGGCGCTGACCAGCCCGCTGCGCTGCGCCATGGCCCGGTTGGTCGGACACACCTCGCCCGCTGTCACGGCCTCTAAAATGAAGTTGTAAAGGCGCTGTTGCGTAGCCGTCAGGTCCATGGTTTTTCTCCTTTTGTTTGATTGGTCGCCTGGTTGAATAGCTACCTGTCCTTCCAACTTCTGAGATGATGCGATAATCGCAACTAAGACGCAAGAGTAAATTTCGATTTACGCATTTACATGTGCCGGCAAAAGGCGTACAACACGGGCAATGGATTTGGCATGGATCAAATCGGGCCTGCTGCGGCCCGGCAAATCGCAAAAGGGGCTGGCCCGCGCCTTGGGCATCGCGCCTTCGGGTGTGTCGCGCCTGCTGTCCGGCGCCCGGGATCTGAAGGCCGACGAGATCGCCGTGGTGGCCGCCTATTTGGGCGTGGAGCCGCCGCCCCAGCGGCTGAACCTGCGGCCCAGCGGCTTTGCCGATCCCGCCGCCTTCGGCGCGCCCGGCCACCAGGTGTGGGGGCCCGCGGCGGCCGAGGACGGCCCGGGTTTCCCCGCCTCTGATCCCTATCGTGGCGACCCCCATTGGCCCGACCCGAACTGGCCTGATCCTCATTGGTCCGATTCCCTGCGGCCCGATTCCCTGCGGCCCGCCCCCTATCCGTCTGAGATGGACAGGCTGGGGGATCGGGCGGGCGATCCGGCGGTCGCCGG
>JANQKX010000406.1 GCA_028280915.1 Kiloniellaceae bacterium | reverse complement strand
TCATCGGCGATGGCGCCCTGTTCAGCGGCAAGATACAAAACACCTCCGGCGATCCGGTCTTGGTGACGGACGACGGCCTGTCCTTTGCCGTGGGCCCGGGTGCCGCTGACGGCGAGTCCGCCACCTTGCTGTTGCGGCCCGAACATTTGAGCCTTGCGCCCGCGACGCCCGACGGCGCTCTGGGCCTCTTGGACACAACCCTGGAACAGACCGTCTTTTACGGCGCGACGCGCAAATATGTCTGCCGCCTGGCCAATGGGGCGACAATCTCCGCCACGCCGGCTGAAAACGGCGGCGACCACCTGCAACATGTGGCGCCTGGAGATTCCCTTCGTCTGGCTTACCGCCGGGAAGCGCCCCATCTGATCCGCGAGGGGCACCATGGCGCGTAGAGGGGACAGCCGCAGACTGGCCACCCTGCTGACCCCGGCCACCTTGTTCCTGGGTATCTTTTTCCTGGGCCCCTTGGCCATCATGGTGGTCTACAGCTTTTTGGAGCCGGGTCTTTACGGCGGCGTGGAATGGAATTTCTACCATTGGAACTACGGCCGTATCCTGGGCTGGGCCGATGGGGAGTGGGAGGATTTCGACCCGGTCTACGTCGACATCTTCCTGCGCTCCGTACGTCTGGCCTTCACCACCGTGGTGATCACTCTGCTGATCTGCTATCCGGCGGCCCTTTGGGTCAGCGGCCTCTCCGCCCGCTGGCGCACCTTCGCGGTCTTCATCATCACCCTGCCCTTTTTCGTCAGCCTGGTGGTGCGTTTGTTTTGCTGGGTGCTGATCCTGCGCCCCAGCGGCTTCCTGTCTTCCGTGCTCATGGGCATGGGGATCATCACCGAGCCCATCGATATTATCTTCACGGAGACGGCGGTGCTGATCGGCATGGCCTATGTGCTCTTGCCGTTCATGTTCCTGCCCATCTACGCCAGCATCGAAAAGCTGGACCGTTCCCTTTTGCAGGCCTCGTCGGACCTGGGCGCCAGCCCGCGGCAGACGTTTTTCCGCGTCACCCTGCCGCTGACCCTGCCGGGCATCGCCGCCGGTGCCGTGCTCGTGTTCATCCCCAGCCTGGGCAACTTCATCGTGCCCGACCTTCTGGGCGGCGCCAAGGTGGTGATGATCGGCAACCTGGTCGAGCAGCAGTTCCTATCGGCCCGCAACTGGCCGTTCGGGGCGGCGCTGTCGGTCATGATCATGCTGGTAATGTTCTCCTTGATCATTGTCTATCTGCGGCGCCTGGGCCGGGCGGAGGTCCGGGCATGAAGATCCCCTGGATGAAGCGGCTCTTGAGCCTCTATGGCCTGTTGTTTCTGGTCTTCGTTTACGCACCGATCATGGTGGTGGTGGTCTATTCCTTCAACAGCCATCCGGTCAACATGATGGTGTGGAAGGATTTCACCTTCGATTGGTATTGGTCCATTTTCGGCTATCCGACCCAATTGAACGAGCAGACCCTCTATGTGGAATCCACCGACCAACTGCTGGCAGCGGTGAAGAACAGCCTGATCGTCGCCAGCAGCACCACGGCGTTTTCCACCATCCTCGGCACCATGACCGCCTTGGCGCTGTACCGCTATCGCTTTCGCATGCAGCCCTTTTACCAAGGGCTGCTGTACATGCCCATGGTGATGCCCGACATCGTGCTGGGCATCGCCCTCTTGGTGTTTTTTGTCACCTTCAGTGTCAAGCTGGGCTTGATGTCCATCATCGTGGGGCATTGCACCTTCCTGATTTCCTATGTCTTCGTGGTGGTCAGCGCCCGGCTGGCGGGCATGGACGATACCCTGGAGCAAGCCTCGGCCGACTTGGGCGCGAGGCCCTGGGTCACCTTCCGGCGGGTTACCCTGCCGCAGATCCTGCCCGGGGTGGTCGGCGGCGCCCTGCTCGCCTTCATCATCTCCATGGATGACCTGGTCATTACCTATTTCATCGCCGGGGTCGATTCCACCACCCTGCCGGTCTTCATCTACGGCATGTTGAGACGGGGGGTAAAACCGGAGATCAACGCCATCGCCACGCTCATGCTGGCCTTTTCCTTCATCATCGCCTCGCTGGGTCTTTACCTGCGGGCACGGAACTAAGGGGCGCGCGGCATGTCTAAACCACGGGGACGGGATCTGGACCTGCCCTTTCCGGGGACAACCGGCACCCACAACGCCATCACCGACGTGCCGGGCCTGGAGGTGGGCTACACCACGCGGATCGAGGGCGACGGCCCCCTGGTCCAAGGCAAGGGCCCCCTGCGCAGCGGCGTGACCGCGATCCTGCCCCTCGGCCGCCTGGCGGAACCGCAACCGGTCTGGGCTGGCATGTACGCGCTGAACGGTAACGGCGAGATGACCGGCACCCACTGGATTCACGATGGGGGCTATTTTGTCGGGCCCGTGTGCATCACCAACACCCACAGCGTGGGCATGGTGCATCACGCGGCGGTCAAGTGGATGCTGCGCACTTATGGGGATGTCTGGCAGTCGGAACATCTCTGGGCCATGCCCGTGGTCGCGGAGACTTATGACGGCGTGCTGAACGACATCAACGGCCAACACATCACGGAGCAGGATGCGCTTGCCGCCCTGGACACCGCAGGGGCCGGCCCCATCGCCGAGGGCAACGTGGGCGGCGGTACCGGCATGATCTGCTACGAGTTCAAGGGCGGCACCGGAACCAGTTCGCGGCAGGTGGAGGTGGACGGCGAGGCCTTCATGCTCGGCGCCCTGGTTCAGGCCAATCACGGACTCAGGCCCTGGCTGACGGTCCTCGGCCACCAGGTCGGCGCAGTGATGACCGAGGATCGCTTGCTGGACAACGAACTCGGCTCCATCATCGTGGTACTGGCCACCGACCTGCCCCTGGCCCCGCACCAACTGCGCCGCCTGGCCAAGCGCGCCGCCATCGGGATCGGGCGGGGCGGCACCCCCGGCGGCAACAACTCGGGGGATATCTTTCTGGCGTTCAGCACCGCCAACCGGGGGCCCCTGCCCCAGTTGGCCGGCCCGCGGCGCAGCCTGGAAACCATCAACGACGAACTCTTCGATCCCATTTACCTGGCGGCGACCCAGGCCATCGAAGAAGCCATCATAAACGCCCTGCTGGCGGCCGAGGACATGACCACCTTGCGGCCGGCGGGAATGATCTGTCGCGCCATCGACGCCAAGCGGCTTTGCGCGCTCGTCAAAGGAGGGTGATTTGTCATGACACAGTTGGAGTCTTTCGCGGCGAACTCTTGGGAGGCCCGCGACCTTCGCAGCATGCTGCACGGTTTTTCCCATCTGGGAACCCTGCAGGAAAATGGCCCCGTCGTGATCACGCAAGGGGAAGGCATCTATGTGCAGGATGTG
Source organism: Kiloniellaceae bacterium (assembly GCA_028280915.1). Lineage (GTDB taxonomy): Bacteria > Pseudomonadota > Alphaproteobacteria > Kiloniellales > Kiloniellaceae > JANQKX01. Next base: position 1,234 of record JANQKX010000406.1, on the reverse strand, counting down.
CACGGCAAGCGCTATCTGGAAGGAAACTCGGGCCTGTGGAACATGGTCCTGGGTTTTGACCACCCGGGCCTGATCGAAGCGGCCTGCGCGCAAATCCGCAAGTTTCCGGCCTATCACACCTTTTTCGGCCGGGTCAGCGAACCCTCCGTCGCCCTGGCCGAGAAGATGATCCAGATCGCGCCCCGGCCCATGGGAAAGGTGTTCTTCACCAATTCCGGCTCCGAGGCCAACGACACGGTCGTGAAGATGCTGTGGATGATCAACCGGGGAGCGGGCCGCCCTGACTGCCGCAAAATCCTGTCGCGGCGCAACGCCTATCACGGAGTGACCGGCCTGACCGCAAGCATGACGGGCAAGGACTATGTCGGCGCCTTTGGCCTGCCGCTGGACGGATTTTTATTCGCCGACTGCCCCCATCACTGGCGCTTCGCGGCGGAAGGAGAAAGTGAACTGCAATTCTCGGCCCGCTGCGCGGCGAACCTGGATGCGCAGATCCAGGCCGAAGGACCGGAGACCATCGCCGGCTTTTTCGCCGAACCGGTGATGGGCGCCGGTGGCGTCATTCCCCCGGCGGAGGGTTACTTTCAGGCGATCCAGCCGGTGCTGAAGAAGTATGGCATTCCCCTGGTGGCCGACGAGGTCATCTGCGGTTTCGGACGCACCGGCCAGCTGTGGGGCAGCCAAACCTATGGCATCGAGCCTGACATCATCGTCGCCTCAAAGTGCATGACCGCGGGCTATTTCCCCATGGGCGCCGTCTTGGTGTCCGATGCCGTGCACGACAAGCTGGTTGCGGCCGCCGAGGCCTATGAAGAGTTCCCCCACGGCTTCACCACGGCCGGACATCCGGTCGGCTGCGCCATCGCCTTGAAAGCCATCGACATCATCTTGAACGAAGGCGCTTTCGACAACGTAGTAGAGGTGTCCCCCTATTTTCAGGAACACCTGTGCCGCTTCCAATCCCACCCCTTTATCGGTGAGGCGCGGGGCGTGGGCCTCATGGGCGCCCTTGAAATCGTCAACGACAAGGAAAAGAAAACTCCCTTCCCACCGGAACAGCCCGTCGCCGAGCAGATCGCCAACGTGGCCCTGGAGAACGGTCTGATTTGCCGGCCCGTGGGCCAGGCGATCGTGGTGGCGCCGCCCTTCATCATTACAAAAGAGCAGATTGACGAACTCTTCGACAAACTCACTTTGACCATCGAAAAGGTGCTGGGGGCCAAGGCGTAACCCG
>JANQKX010000356.1 GCA_028280915.1 Kiloniellaceae bacterium | reverse complement strand
TCGGCGAGAAGGCCTGCGGCCAATGTCACCAGGGCTATGCCAGCCGGCTGATGAAATCGCTGATGTACACCGAGGCCGGCAAGCTGCAGGGCAACCTGTGGTCGTGGGGCGTGCAGCAGGACCGCAAGGTCGTGTGGGGCAACTACGACCTGGTGGACGAAGACGGTCCCGAACCCAGCGTCGGCACGGATGCTTATAAAGAGTATATGACGGCCTATGTTGCGGCCCATCCCGATCAAATGCCGTCGGAAATGAAGCAGGTCCCGGCCGTGGACGTGGATGAGATTGCCGAGCATCCCAACCTGGCCGGCATCACCTATTCCCGTCAGCAGTGCCAGCGCTGCCACGTGGGCGTGACCGGCCGCGAAAAGCGCGGCGATTTCCGTGGCGCCGGCTGCTCGTCCTGTCACGTGCCCTATTCTAACGACGGCTTTTACGAAGGCGGCGATCCCACGATCTCCAAGGAGCAACCGGGCAAGCTGCTGGTGCACCGCTTGCAGGCCAGCCGCAAATCCAAGGTCCATGTGGGTGACCTCACCTACTCGGGCATCCCGGCGGAAACCTGTAACTCCTGCCACAACCGGGGCAAGCGCATCGGCGTGAGCTACCAGGGCATCATGGAGTTCCCCTACGGTTCCCCCTACACGGCGACCGGCGGCAAGCAGCCCAAGCTGCACACCAAGAACTACCTTTTCATCAAGGATGACCTACATCACCAGGTGGAGTCCCGCCCGGGCAATCCGGAAGGCGGCATGCTGTGCCAGGATTGCCATACCACGGTGGACATGCATGGTGACGGCAACATCCCGGGTACCACCTTGGCCCAGGTCGAGATCGAATGCGAAGACTGTCACGGTACCCTGGCCCAATTCCCGTGGGAACTGCCCTTGGGACGGGGTGAGGAACACGGCGTGGAATTGCCCGATGTGCCGCGCGGTCTGGCGGACGACCTTACCGCCGAGCAGTACTTCGCCGAGATCTATGAGCCCGAGGATGGCTACCTCCTGACCACCCGGGGCAATCCCTTTGGTAACGTGGTCAAGAAAGGCGACAAGGTCATCCTGCACTCGGCCTCCGGTTTGGATTTCGAGGTGCCCGTGATCAAACAGATCGCCCTGGACGGCACCTGGAAGAACCAAAACGCCCAAGTGGCCATGGGCAGCGTCAACCAGCACATGGAATCCATGGAATGCTACGCCTGCCACGCCGACTGGGCACCCCAGTGTTACGGTTGCCACATCACCGTCGACTATTCGGAGGGCAAGACCGACATCGACTGGATCACCAACGCCAACGCGCGGGGCGAAGACGGCTTGACCGCCGACAATCCCCTGGGCACCAACGGCTTGACCAGCGAAGGTAAGGTCTCCGAGACTCGGTCCTACCTGCGGTGGGAAGAGCCGACCCTGGGGATCAACGGCGAGGGTCGGGTATCTCCTTTGATGCCCGGTTGCCAGGTGATCACGACCGTGATCGACAAGGACGGCAATACGATCGTCAACAACGAAACCTGGATGACCCCCGATGCGGGCGGCACCAAGGGATTGGACCACGCCGCGGTTCAGCCCCACACGGCCGGCCGTGAGGCGCGGACCTGCGAGAGCTGCCATAATAATCCCAAGGCTTTGGGGTACGGCATCTCGGGCGGGCGCTTCCTGAAAGGCTACGACAAGGGCTTCATCGTTGACCTTGAAACGGCCCAAGGGGAGATCATCCCGCAGCAGACCCAGTATCAATCCGTGCCCATCCCGTCGCTGGACCACGACCTGAGCCAGATCGTGACCCGGGACGGCAAGCAGCTGGTCACGGTGGGGTCCCACTGGCCGCTGACCGGTCCCCTGCCGCAGGAGATGCGGGATAAGATGGAACGCACGGGCCTGTGCATGGGCTGCCACCAGAACATGACCGAGGAAGATCTCTGGGCGAAGGTGAACTCACCGACCTTCGTGAACAACGAAGAGCACCAGGCGGTCATGGACCAAGCCATCCACGCCCTTGCCAAGGAGAAGGAAGGGTCAAACGAATAATCCGTTGCAATGCCATAGCGTGCCTCCTGCCAGGAACGGCGGGGGGCCTGTTCAAGGAAGAGGGTCCCATGGCGAAAATTTTAAATACTCTCGGCGTCTGCCTGGCCGCATCGCTTTTGTCCACCGCCGCCCCCTCGCTGGCGCAGGCTTATAGCGCGGTGGAGCTGCTGACCTCCTGCACCGAAGCGGACAACGACGCGCGCTGGGGCGAAGTGGCGGAGCTGGAATGCGAGCAGTACATCCTGGGCTTTGTCCATGCCCTCCGGGAGACCGGCGACACCACCGTTTGCGTGCCCGAATTGAACGTGGCCGACGAGGTGCGCTGGGCCTATATGCGCTGGGTGCACGCGGACTACGGCGCCCATAAGGACATGACGGCCGGTGACGCCCTCTTGCAAACCCTGAGGGAAAAGTTCCCCTGTCAGTAGATACATGGGTCAATAAGCAAAGGGGTCAGTAAACACATTGGCCCGACTGTGGTGCGGCGATTGAGCGCCGGGGCTTTTCGGCCTTAGTGCTAGAGGGCGAGCTTGACTCGCCCCTTTTTTGTGCCGCCCTGGCAGCCACTTGCGCTCATTCCCTCTCAATCCGTCTTGAGACGGCGCCGGACATTTCCGCGAGTCCGCGGCCCATCCGGCATCGCCCCTGCCACCGCCTAATCCATTACCCCCACCGCCACGAGCGGGTCCACCGTCGATGGGACTTGCTTTAATCATATGTTTAGGGCAAATTGGCTGCATAATTTACGAAACTGACAGTTTTCGGAAAAAATGCAGGATTTAGGCGAAGCATTCAGCTTGGCATTTGGGCTGGTCCTGGCCGGCGATGGGGATCTGATGGAGATCATCCTGCTGTCCCTGCAGGTCAGCCTGACGGCCATCGCCATTGCCGCCCTCTTGGCTCTGCCGCTGGGCGCCTTGCTGGCCGTGGCCCGCTTTCCCGGCCGGGGGGCCATATTGGTCCTGGTCAATGCTCTCATGGGGCTGCCGCCCGTGGTGGTGGGCTTGGTTGTCTATGTTTTCCTGTCGCGGGCCGGGCCCTTGGGGTGGATGGGCCTGTTATACACCCCGACCGCCATGATCATCGCCCAGGTCATCTTGGTGGCGCCGATCATCGCCGCCCTGTCGCGGCAAGTCTTGGAAGACCTGCATGGCGAATATGCCGAACAGTTCCAGTCGCTTTGCCTGCGCCGCCATCAGATCATCGGGGCGCTCTTATGGGACGGGCGCTATTCCTTGCTCACCGTTCTTTTGGCGGGTTTTGGCCGGGCTGTGGCGGAAGTGGGCGCGGTCATCATCGTCGGCGGTAACATCGACCATTTGACCCGGGTCATGACCACCGCGATCGCCCTGGAAACCTCCAAGGGCGATCTGGCCCTGGCCTTGGCCCTGGGCATTGTCTTGCTCGCCATCGCCTTGACCGTGAATGGCCTGGTTATGGCGCTGCGGGCGACCGCTTACCGTAATGCCTATGCTTGAGCGCACGCCCCATGCCTTTGTGCCCTCGGCGGACGGCGGCCGGTCCAGCGCGGGGCTGGCGTCGAACCATCTCAAGGTCACCGGCTTGACCCTGGAAGTGGACGGCAAGCGCCTGGTGAACGACGTGAATCTTGAACTGGCGCCGGCGAGCTTCACCGTGGTCATGGGGCCAAACGGCGCGGGCAAAAGTCTGCTCCTGCGCTTGCTCCATGGCTTGGTTGCTCCCACCAGCGGCGAGATCCACTGGGGCGGCCGCCCCTTGGACGACGGCTTGCGCAAGCGCCAGGCCATGGTGTTCCAGCGCCCGGTCCTGCTGCGCCGCTCGGTGGCCGCCAACATCGATTTTGTCCTCAAGGGGTCAGGCCGCGCGCGGCGCCAGCGCTTGCAGGAGATCCTCGAGCGCACCGGATTCCTCGCCCAAGCCAAGCAGCCCGCCCGGTCCCTGTCCGGCGGCGAGCAGCAACGTTTGGCCCTGGCGCGGGCCTTGGCCTTGGAGCCGGAAATCCTTCTCCTGGACGAGCCCTCGGCGAGCCTGGACCCGGCCGCGGTGGCGGCCATCGAGGAGATTGTCCGCGGGGCCCATGCCCAGGGAGCCAAAGTCATTTTCGTGACCCACGACCTGGGCCAGGCCAAACGCCTGGCCGACGACATCGTCTTTATGCACGGCGGTTTTTTGGAAGAATTCGCGCCGGCGGAACAGTTCTTTTCAAAACCGCGCACCGAGGCGGCCCGCGCCTTCCTAGACGGCCGATTGACTTATTGAAATCCCATTTAATTCCGATGGAGACACCGTGATGAATAAACGCCTTCTTGCCCTGTTTTCCCTTGCCTCCGCTGTCCTTTTCCTAGGCGGCGGCTTGGCGTTGGCCGATGACAAGTCGATCATCGTACAGTCGACCACCTCCACCAAGAATTCCGGGCTCTATGATCATATTCTGCCCCAGTTCAAGGAACAGTCGGGCATCACGGTTCACGTGGTTGCCGTTGGCACCGGTCAGGCCATCAAGAATGCTGGAAACTGCGACGGTGATGTACTGTTGGTCCATGCGAAACCGGCGGAAGAGACGTTCGTCGCCGAGGGGCATGGGGTCGCGCGTCACGATCTCATGTACAACGACTTCGTGATCGTGGGGCCGCCCACGGATCTGGCCGGAATCGCCGGCGGCACATCGGCGGTGGAGTCCTTCAAGTCCGTGGCGGACAGCGGGGCGCTCTTTGCCTCCCGCGGCGATGACTCGGGGACTCACAAAAAGGAAAAAGCCCTCTGGGCGGAAGCCGGCGTGGACCCCTCGGCTTCTTCCGGCCAGTGGTATCGGGAGACTGGCTCTGGCATGGGAGCCACCTTGAACGTGGGCGTGGGCATGGGAGCTTATGTCATGTCCGACCGGGCCACCTGGATCGCCTTCAAAAACAAAGGCGACTTCGGCATTGTCGTGGAAGGGGACGAAGCGCTGTTCAACCAGTATGGCGTGATCCTGGTGAACCCGGAAAAGTGCCCCAACGTCAAGGCGGATCTGGGCCAGCAATTCATCGACTGGCTGTTGTCCGATGAGGGGCAAGAGGCCATCCGATCCTACGTGGTCGACGGCCAGCAGCTGTTTTTCCCCAATGGGAATTCCTAGGGCAGGGGCGGAAACGGAAAGAAGCCATGGGGCGCATTCCCTCCCGTAAACCGATCGATGTCCAGCGCTCGGCCTGGTTACTGATCCGCAAATATGGCGATGACGGCTTGAACGTGGCCTATCTCAGGTCCCGCTATTGCCAAGAACGGGATGCGCCCCTTGCCGCGGCGGAGTGGCGTTTGGTGGCCCGCAAGGTCATGGAATTCCACTTCGCAGGTCCCCACGGCCCTCACCATTGAGCCCCGCCCCTCGGAAGAGCCCCTTTGGAAGAAAGCGTGCCGCAACCTGAAGGGCCGTGACCGATTTTAGTTGCCCCTGACGGGGATCGGGCGCAGAAAGGGGCCGCTTGGGCGCCGGTACGCTTAATGGAAAATTAACACTTTAACTCTAGATGAATTTCCAAACCTTCAGGTGATCGATCGGAAGAAATGAGAAAAACCGTTGTTTTGACATTGGTTTTGATGCTGGTTTTGCCGGCATTTCTTCAGGTCATGCCCCATGGGGTTGATCACGCCTTGCAACGGGCCAAAGCCACCCACCTGGATCATCACCACCGAAGTGATTCCGTGTTCCCCGGACATGAGAGTCATGGGAGCCATGAACACGCGGCCCACCAAAGCGATCATCCGTTCATCAACCTGGATGTGGTTACCTTTTACAAAGACTACCTGCATGTGGACTTGAAGGCGCCGGAGCCGGCGTCACTGGAAGCGTCGCAACGCGATCATCACAAGATCACGTTCCCTGCCGCCTTTGCGGTGGCGACGCTGCCGAGCCTGGCTGCAAGCTTCGCCAGAAGCCGCGCCCCACCGCAATGGCGCTCCCCCAAACGGGAACATCTGCCCCTCTTTCTCCTGACCCAGCGCATTCGAATTTAGAAGTCGAAGCTGGAGCACACCGGCCTGCCCGAAACGGCGGTAGCCGGTTTTTCCGTGTTCCAGATTCTGATTCGAAAAATTTCACCTATGCGAAATGGAGAGAGATTTGAAACTCCCCAACTTTTTGGCGGGCGGCCGGTCGTTTTTGACCCTCGGCACCTTCGTGCTCGCCCTGACCGCCGTCTTCGGGATCGTGCCCGAGGCCCTGGCCCATGGCGTAACCCATGGCGACAAAGGCTACATTCAAGAAATTACCGGCGTTCATCCCATCGCTTTTTTGTACCTGGGCGCCAAACACATGATGACCGGCTACGACCACCTGCTGTTCCTTCTGGGCGTGGTGTTCTTTTTATATCGGCAAAAGGACGTGGTGATTTACGTGACCCTTTTTGCCGTGGGGCATGTCATCACCCTGCTGTTCGGGGTCATCATTGAGATCAACATCAGCCCCTACATCGTGGACGCCATCATCGGCTTCTCGGTGGTCTACAAGGCCCTGGACAACATGGGCGCGTTCCAGCGCTGGTTCGGCTACCAGCCCAATACGAAAGTGGCGACGTTCGTTTTTGGCCTGTGCCACGGCTTCGGCCTGGCCACCAAGGTCTTGGACTACGAACTTTCCCCGGACGGGCTCATCGCCAATCTGATCTTTTTCAACATCGGTGTTGAAATCGGCCAGCTGCTCGCCTTGGCGGCGATCCTGATTGCCATCAGCTTTTGGCGCAAGTCGGGGCAATTCATGAAACATGCCTATGGCGCCAACGGGGTGATGATGATGCTCGGCTTCCTTCTCATGGGATACCAAATCACCGGTTACGTGGTGTCCTGACCCCTTCCTTCCTGAAACATCGACAGAAAGACCAATCATGTACAACAAGAACATTCCGGCCGATCGGGAACTTCCCTCGACGGCCAAGCTTATCAAGTCAACCATTGTGGCCGCGGCGGCGGCCGGTGTTTTGCTGGTCACCGTTGTCATGCCGGCGGAATACGGCATCGACCCAACGGGGATCGGCGGTGTCATCGGCCTCAAAAAGATGGGGCAAATCAAGGTCTCCCTCGCGGAGGAAGCCGCGTCGGAAGCAGCGGCCGAGCAAGCCAAACAGGCTCAGCCGGCCCCGGCGGCCGAGAATGCGGGCAGCGCTCAGGCGGAAGTCCCGACGCAAAGCCACGAAATGCAGGTGACTCTGGTTCCTGACCAAGGCACCGAAATCAAGGTGGCCATGACCGAGGGTGCAAAAGTGACCTATGAGTGGTGGACAGACGGCGGCAAGGCCAACTTCGATGTTCATGGCGATTCCGAAGCCTTGGGCATCGACTACCACAATTACAGTAAGGGGTCTGAAACCCGTAGTTCGGATGAACTGGTGGCCGCTTTCGACGGCTCTCACGGGTGGTTCTGGCGCAATCGCACGGAGGGTGACATCACCATCACGCTGCGGACCAACGGCGAATACTCCAGCATCAAGCAGTATTAATAAAGGGACAAGTTAAATGAGCCAGTCAAAAGAGAAAATCTGGAGCTCCAAGCTTTTCTTGGCAGCCGGTGCGGCTTTTATTGCCGTGCTGCTGCTCTGGTTGGTATTTTCAGGTGGCTCTGGTGCCGGTGGGGGGCATGGTCATGTCCACTAACGCCTAACCGCCAGCAATAGCCAACCGCAAGGGGGCGGAGGCGGATCTCGCCCTCCGCCCCGCCATGGGGATTTGAGTCAAATGGCCAGTGCCGAAACCTCTCTTTTCCGGAACCGAACCTACCGGCATCTCTTCGCGGCCCAGGTGATCGCGCTCGCGGGCACCGGGCTGTCCACGGTTGCCCTTTCCTTGCTGGCGTACGATTTATCCGGTGGGGATGCGGGGGCCGTCCTGGGGACCGCCTTGGCCATCAAGATGGTGGCCTATGTGGGCATCGCGCCCATCGTGGGCGGGATCGCGTCCTTTTTGCCGCGCCGGGGCCTGCTCATCGGCCTGGACCTGGGCCGCGCCCTCTGCGTGGTCGGGCTGCCCTTCGTGACCGAGGTTTGGCAGATCTATGTCCTTGTTTTTCTTTTGAATGCCTGTTCGGCCGCGTTCACGCCGACCTTTCAAGCGACGATCCCGGATATTCTGCCCGATGAAGACCAGTACACCCGGGCGCTCTCTTACTCCCGGCTGGCTTATGATCTGGAAAACCTTTTGAGCCCCCTGGCCGCGGCCGGGGCCCTGTTGTTTTTGAGTTATGATTTTTTGTTCGCAGCAAACGCGCTTGCCTTTCTCGTCAGTGCCCTTTTGGTCTGGTCCATCAGCCTGCCATCGCCCCGGCCCATGGAGAGGGAGGCCGGCCTCTGGGAGAATCTGAGCTTCGGGACCCGGGCCTATCTCAAGACACCGCGGCTGCGGGGGTTGTTGGCCCTTTCCCTGGCGGTGTCCTGCGCCGGCGCCATGGCGATCGTCAACACGGTGGTCTATATCCGCGACGATCTGGGGGGGACGGACAGCGAAACCGCCTTGGCCTTTGCCGCCATGGGCGCCGGTTCCATGCTCATTGCCCTGAGCCTGCCGCGCTTTTTGCAAGGTAGATCCGATCGGGCCTTCATGATGAGCGGCAGCGCCGTTCTATCGGCCGGCCTCCTCTTGGGCGTGACCGGCCCGGGCATGGCCGCGTTTTTTGTACTGTGGTTCTTTCTGGGGATCGGGTCTTCTTTGGTGCAAACGCCGAGTGGCCGGCTTCTGAAGCGTTCCGCCCATGAGGGGGACCGGCCGGCCATTTATGCAGCCCATTTTGCCCTCTCCCACGCCTGTTGGCTGGTCGGCTACCTCTTGGCCGGCTGGGCGGGCCAGTTTTGGGGCCTTGAGGTGGCTTTTCTCCTGCTCGGTTTCCTGGCCTGCGGGGCGTCCCTTTTGGCGCTCACGCTGTGGCCAAGGGACGATGTCTCGGAAGTGGAACACCACCATCCGGAAACTGAGCACGAACACCTACATGTTCATGACGCCCACCACCAGCACAGCCATGAAGGCTGGGAGGGCGCGGCGCCCCACCGGCATCCCCACCGCCATGGGCCGGTCACCCATCGGCACACCTATGTGATTGATCTCCACCATCCCCTCTGGCCCCGGGGGTGAGGGGCGGCCAAGCGCGGATCGAGAGTTCGCTCCGCCGGCCGGCGGCGGGAGGACACCGGCTATTGAGGAGGTTTTGGCGGCCTTCCCGCTGATCGGCGGGCGGGCGACGCCCGTTCACTGGTTTTCCAGATCGCGCCCTTGGACCAGGCCCTCTGTCTTAAGCCTTTGGGATCGGCTGCCTTCCCAATCAAAGTCCGTTGAAAAATCCCCCATGGACTGGTTCGAACAGGGGTAGCAGTTCTGTCAACCATGCACTAAAATTCAAAAAGCAGATCGATCAAGGGCAAACAGGTTCAAGGTGCAAAGGGAGCCGGAATGAGTCGATTCCTCAGATTCCAAAGGTCCACGAAAACGAACCTGTTTCACCTCTCAACTCTGGCGGCCACGCGATATTTTGTGCAATAGCCAATGGTTCTTCGATCGATTGAACAAACTGCATTTGAAGTCTCGCGTTTCGCCGTTGCCTTTTCCGAAAAAGTGCTTGAGACGGCCCGACCCGTTTGGGTCAGTCTGCTGGGAATCGTCGCTATCATCCTTGGCGTGCTAGCCGTTCCTCAAAACAGCGGCTTCCTGACGGCGCTGCAGTGGATAAGCGTCACCGCCACCTTGATGGGGTTGGTGGCCGTCATATGGAATCTGGGGGAGGGCGCTCGTTTATCGATATTTTTGCAGCGTCCCGGCCCGCGCGGACACGTCGCTGCCCGCAAGGTGTCCAAGCAGGAACGCCGGCGTTATTTCGTTACCAATCTCTGTGCCGGCGCCGCCTTGCTCCTGTTGGGGAGCTTTATTGCAAAGCAAGCCGCGGGCTTTCCAATCGCCGGCGCCATTGCCGCCGCCGCATGTTTTCTGGCCTCGGTGATTTGGGTGCTTGCCTTTCATCTTGAAAGGTCGATGGTCGCGGGCATAACCGCTTATGCACGCTCCCCCGTCGCCCGCAGCACTTCGGCGCGGCAAGCCATTGCGATGCTCAGCCATCCCGAGCTGGTGCGTGCCACTATCCGCGCGGCCGCCCGACAGCTGCCTGCCGAACCCGGGCCTCAATTCCTCTCCGTCTTGTCCAGTTCCCAAGCGCCCTGGCCAAGCGGGAAGCCGGCGGGTGTTCAGGCGACGCTTCACCAACTGATCTGTCGCTTTGCGGGGATGACGGGTCTGTTGCCCCATGCGGCCGTGGTGGCTTTGCTGACCTATCTTGTTTTTTCCCTTTTGCCGCCGGCTTACGTGCCCGTGCTTCCCGGTCCTGCCCAGCTGCTGCAGGCGGCCTTGACCGAGGTATACGAAGACGGCGGGTCTGCTGGCGAGACAGGGCAGGGACAAGAGGAAGCCGCGCCGGAGGACGGCGACCAGCCGGAAGATCCGGGCAGTCTCTCGCAATCCGGCCCAAACCAAGGGGAGCAGCCGGGCCAGTCGGGGCAGGGCAACGGCGTAAAGGGGAATCAAAGCCCGGACGGCCAGTCATCGGACAGGACCGGGGATGGCCAGGCATCAACCCCGCGGGATCCTCTCTCAAACGCCGGCGATCGATCGGGCCGGTCTAGAGAAAGCGCCGAGGCAAAGACGGGTCAATCGGGGCCGGGTCAAGCAGGGCCGGGTCAAGCAGGGTCCGAAAACGGACAATCATCCGAATCCACCACAGGCTCTCAGTTCGGCGGCAGTAATAATAGTGGCAGTAACAAGAACAGCGGAAGTAACAACAACAGGGGCGGAGGAGGCGGCCGGGCCGGGAGTGAGACTCGGCCGTCGTCGAAAGAAGCGGATCGCGGTGGTCTCCCGCCACAACCGAATGATGTGACGGATGGCACGGCGGCCGTGAACCGTCAGATCGCGGCCGGACAGGGGGATGGTTCCGGTGACAACACATCACTGGCGACTGGGCGGAACAGCTCGGATAGGGATACCCCGCAGACAGGCACCCCGCAGACAGGCACCCCGCAGACAGGCACCCCGCAGACAGGCACCCCGCA
>JANQKX010000353.1 GCA_028280915.1 Kiloniellaceae bacterium | reverse complement strand
AGAGATGGTGGTGGCCGGTGTTTTCCTGTTCCACCCCGGCTGGCGCCACGCCGGCACCGCGCAGGCCGAAGACCACGGTCACCGGGTTCTGCACGGTCGCGCCGTCTTCAGGGGAGATGAAGTAAACTTCGGTGCCCTCCGGCCAGGGGGATTGGGCCGCGGCAGGCAGGCCGGCGACAAAAAGGGTCAAAAGGGCAAGCAATGCAATTCTCATTCTGGCCTCCCGTTTTACGGTGTCTGTTTTGCTTGGGAAACCCAGTCTACAAGATTCCTCACCGGACAGCGACCAATCGTTCAATAATTTCGTGCGGACTATCCGGGAATCTGTTTTCGCTTTCATGTTTGCGTCACATGGCCCTGGCCACTAGAAGGAAGTCGTTATGCCAATTGCCGGGTGATGGATTCCGTATGGTCAAGGTGCCGCCGAAAGAGCCGGAGTTTTTGTCCTGGTTATTTGTTGTGCTGTGGGTCGGGGTCATCTTCGTCACCGTGCCCTTTGCCCGACAAATGCAGGTCTGGGTCGCCGATTCAATGGGGCGCGAGGTCTTTACCTATGTGGTGATTGGCGTCGTGGCCCTTGTCGGGGTCGGCAGCGTGCTGCTGCTGTGGCGGGCGCGGAGCATGGGTCTGTCCCGCCTGATTTGGATCGGCGCCGTCGCGGCGATTTACATCGGCTACACTCTGGCCTTACGGGACAATCCGGAAGAAGCCCTTCACTTTCTCCAGTACGGCTTTTTGGGCTGGCTGCTGTTTCGGGCGTTGAGCCATCGGGTACGCGATGGGTCCATCTATCTCGCCGCTATCGTATTGGGCGCAGCCGTGGGCATTCTGGACGAGACCTGGCAATGGATCGTGCCCGGCCGGGTGTGGGATCTGCGCGATATCTGGATCAACATTTTGGGGGTGGCCCTCATGCAAGTGGCGATTGCCAAGGGCGGGGTGCCGGCGGAGATCGGCTTGCGCCCCAAGGCGGCGGGTCTGCGCATGCTGTGCCGGGCCATGGTCGTGGTGCTGGTGATCTTTGGGCTGAATTTGCTCAATACGCCGCCCCGGGTCCTTTGGTACACGGCCCAGGTTCCCGCGCTGTCTTTTTTGATCGACGATGGCCGGGTCATGTTCGAGTACGGCTACATGCACCAGGTCCCGGACGTGGGTGACTTCAGGTCCCGCTTTGACGTGGCGACCCTGCGTCAGCTGGATCAGGATCGGGCGGTGGAAGCCGCGGGAATCCTGGAAGAATACAAGGACCCGGACCTCTATCTTGAATTCTTGCGCGCCTATTCCCCCTACACGGACCCCTTCGTGCACGAGGCCCGGGTGCATCTCTTCCGCCGCGACCGCTATCTGCGCAAGGCGTTTTCCGAAGAGACGCTGAATGATGAAGCCTTGCGGCGGGAATATGCCACCATTGCCTATCGGGAAAATCAAATTCTCCAGCATTCCTTTCCCAATACCCTGGCCCAGTCCAGTTATCCTTGGGCACCGGATCAGGCGGCGGCGCTGGAGCCCTATGTGGATTTCGATGCGCCCTATTTGAGCAAGGTGAGCCGGCGCACGGTGACCAACCATAGCGAAGCGGAGTTGTTTGGCCTTTTGCTGCTGGTCATGGGCTTTTTCGTGGTCGCCGATATCCTCTTGGGCCGGCGCGACCGGTCCGGTGAGAAACCATGAGTCAGATGCCCGGCGGCCTGAAGATTTGGCGCCTTTTGCCGGCCATTCTGATGTTGGGTCTGGCCGCCTGTGCGTCCGAGACGCCGGCGCCCGCCGTGGTGATCCCGGACAGCGGCCCAGTGGAGCCCCCCGCCGCCGCCGAGCCAAGCGGCGATGGGTGTGACGATGTCCTGGCCCAGGGCCGCCCCTCCGCCGGCGCCTCGGGCAGCCTCACCCTGTCGGATGCTTTGTGGGAGACTTGCTGGCGGCGCAAAACCGCTACCGACATCTGGGGCGAAGGGAACTAAACGCTTAGGAACCTTCCCACCAGGTGTCGGTGTCGCTGCCGTAGAGGGAAGCCTCGGCGGGCCGCTGCAGCTTCCCCCAATAGGCGATCATATCGTGGGGCAGGTGGAACAGCGGCACCACGTAGATCCCCGACAGCAGCGCCCGGTCCAGGGCCCGGCTGGCGGCCGCGAGATCGTCGCGGCTTTCCGCTTGCACCATGGCCTCAATGATACGGTCCACCGCCGGCTCCTTGATGCCCGGATAGTTCCGGGTGCCCGGCTGGTCGGCGGCTGCGCTGCCCCAGTAAAAGCTCTGTTCGTTCCCCGGCGAGAGGGAAGCGCCGAATTGGCGGATGATCATGTCAAAGTCATAGCCGCGCAGGCGCTGGGTGTACTGGGCACTGTCCACCGTTTGCACGGACACCTGGATGCCCAAGCGTTCCAGCCAGCGCTTGTAGGTGAGAGCCAGACGCTCGTGCCGGGGGTATTTCAACAGGATCTCAAAGCGAAAGGGCGCGCCGGTTTCCTTGTTGACCAGGCGATTGTTGACCACGGTCCAGCCGGCCGCCTCCAGCAGGGCCTTGGCCTTGAGAAGATTGGCCCGGTTGGTGCCCGATCCGTTGTCTTGAGGCCAGGTAAAGCCCTCTTCCATGATCGCCTCTGAAACCTGGGAGTCGCTGCCGAGGAGCTCCCGCTCCCGGTCATTGGCCGGACCTTGGGCCGCCAGATCCGAATTGGCGAAATAGCTCTCGGTCCGGCGGTAGGCTCCCTCGTAAAAGGTCCTGTTGATCCATTCGAAGGAAAAGGCGAGCAAAAGAGCTTCACGGACCTTGCGATCAGCGAACTCCGGGCGCCGGGTATTAAAGGCGAAACCGTACATGCCGAGCGCACGGCCATGGGGGATTTCCGCCAGGTGGACACGGCCGTCGCGCACCGCCGGGAAGGTATACTCCCGTGCCCAGCGGGCCGGATCGCTTTCGCGCCAAATGTCCACCAGGCCGGATTTGAAGGCCTCGAAGGCGCTGGTTCGGGTCAGGAAGTACTCCAAGCGGATCTGGTCGAAGTTGAACCGCCCCCGATTGACCGGCAGGTCCCATCCCCAATAGTCGGCGTTGCGCTCGTAAGTGACGAAGCGGCTGGCCTCGAAATTACCGAGCCGGTAGGGGCCGCTGCCCAGGGGCGCTTGCAGATCGGCTCGCTCGAACAGGCCGTTTTCATAGTGGTGCTTGGGCAATACCGGCATTAAGGCCATGATCAGGGGCAGTTCCCGGTCGTCGGTATCGCCGAAATGAAAGCGGATTTTATTCGGCCCGGTGATCTCGTAACGGGTCACCTTGCCATAGAACAGGCGGTGATTGGGGCGGCCCTTGTCGCGAAAGGACTCGAAGGAAAAGACCACGTCGTCGACCGTCACCGGCCGGCCGTCTTGAAACCGGGCCCGCTCGTCCAGGGTGAACTCCACCCAGCTGCGGTCGTCGGGGGTCTCCACCAGCTTGGCCAGGAGGCCATAGAGGGTAAATGGCTCGTCGGGGGAGCGCACCATCAAGGGCTCGAAAACCAAGCCCCGCTGGATCGGCGAGGTGCCGCGCAAGCGGCCCACGGGCTCGCCCTTTAGGGTGAAGGGGTTGAAGCTGTCAAAGCGGCCGATCCGGGCTTCCACCAGGCGGCCGCCGATCCGGGCCGCGGCGCTCACATCGGGAAAGCGGTCAAAGCCTTCCGGCAGGCTCGCCGTGCCATGCATGGCGATACTGCCCTGGGGCGCGGCCGATGCCGGCGTCTTCACAAGAGCCAGCGCTAGCAGGCTCAAGGCAATAAGGTGCGGGATCTGGCGGTTGAGGTTTCTCAGGACGGAAACCCAAGGGGACTTCGGCGCCACGGCCCGATTTTGCCCGATCAATCGATGCCCTCGCCGCGCAGCAAGCGATCGTAGGCCGCGCGTACGGCATCCAATTCCTGTTGACGGGTTTCTTCGACGCAAAGTTTGAACTCTTCCGAACCGCGGCTGTAGCCTTTATCCGCGCACAATGCCTCTATTTTTTGTTCAAATTGAGACTTTTGTTCCTGTTTCACGCAGGCCGTCAAGGCAACCGCAACGAAGAGCGCGCAGGAAAAAACGGGCAGGGACGTCACGATGAAGGCGGGGGCGCCGGGTGTGCCGAAGTGATGCATCATTTTCGATCGGGCCTTGGGGTCGAGTCGCTGACGGGACCATACCCCACGGCCGCCCAATTCGGAACTGCCCAATTCGGAACTACCTGGATAAAGCAATCTGGCCGAAAGTTCCCGGACACGGAAATCTAGTTGGCCACGACCTTGGTGATTTCGCCCAGCAGGGTGGCGGTGGCTTGACCGTCGGCGGGCATGCCTTGGTCGGACTGGAAGGCCTGAATGGCGGCGATGGTTCTGGGGCCGATCTTGCCGTCCGCCGGACCCGGGTCGTATCCCAGCCGGGTGAGGCTTTGCTGAACCTGGCGCACCAGCTCGTCCCGGGACAGAGTGCTGAAATCGGGCTCGGGCGGGCTTTCGACCTGCGGGACCGGCTCCGGGCTTTGCGCGGTGGCGGCGGCCAGCGTCTCTAAGGAAGGCTCCGGCTGCGTGGTTTGGGCGTTGTCGGCGGTTTCGGCCGGCTCCGCGCCGGCGGACGACTCAGCCACGTCTTCTAC
>JANQKX010000330.1 GCA_028280915.1 Kiloniellaceae bacterium | reverse complement strand
ACGACTGACTAACCGATTGCCCCGCCAGTCGCCTTCGTTGGCGGGGATCTCGGAAAAACAGATGAAGGCATCACCTTTTGGGAGGAACACATGTCAATCGTAACGAAACTAACAAAGAGTGCCACGTTTCTGGCCCTTGGCGGTGCGATGCTTTTGGCGCCGCTGTCGGCGCAGGCCGAAAAGGTCATTCGGGTTCAATCCGTGATCCCCGCCAAAGCCGACGAAGTCACCATGCTCAAGGAATTCGCCCAGGACGTGGAAGATCTGACCAACGGCGAGGTTAAGTTCGAGATCCTGCCGGCCGGCGCCGTGGTCGGTGTGAAGGAGACCCTGGACGCGGTGGACAAGGGGCTGATCGACGGCGGTTTCGCCTGGACCCACTATTGGTCGGGCAAGCACCCGGCGGCCATGCTGTTCGGTTCGCCCGTGGCCGGCGCCGGCGTGGGCATCGACAACATCGCCTTTTTGTCCTGGTTCCAGTACGGCGGCGGCAAGGAACTCTATGACCGTTTGTGGGACGAAATGGGCATGAACGTAAAAGGCTTCATGCTGCAGCCCGTGGGCCCGGAAGCCCTGGGCTGGTTTAAGGAGCCCATCACCTCCATGGACGACTTCCGCAAGTATCGATTCCGCACGCCCCCCGGTATTCCCGGCCAGACCTATGACGACATCGGCGTGGCTTCGGTGGCCATGGGCGGCGGTGACATCCTGCCGGCCTTGGAAAAGGGCACCATCGACGCGGCGGAATGGTGCTGTCCCAAGCCCGATAGCGTGTTCGGCTTCCAGAAGGTGCTGAAGCACTATTACCTGCAAGGGCTGCACCAGGTGGTCGTGAACGCGGATCTCTACATCAACAAGGATGTTTACAATTCCCTGTCCGACTTCGAGAAAAAGGCCATTGAAGTGGCGGCCAACGCTTCCCTGTCCAAGGCCATGTCCTATCGCATCTATGAGAACGGCAAGGCTCTGAAGGACCTGACGGAAAACCATGGGGTGATCCTGCACGATACCCCGGCCGACTATTTCCCGGCCTACATGAACGCGGCGCGGGCGTCCTTGGAGAAAAACGCGGCGGAAAACGAGTTCTTCGCCGAGGTTTGGAACAGCCAGAAGGCATTCGCCGAGGTGGCGGTGCCTTTCTGGGCCGGCGCTCAGGCGTCCAACGCGGCCCTCGGCAAGGCCTTCGCGGATAGCCTCAAAGAGTAGAATTTCTTCGTGTGAAGTGTGAGAGCCTTTAGCATGGCGGGCGGCCCCTTGCCGCCGCCCGCTGCTATTGGGCCCGGCTGGGCCCGCTTTGTCTTTGATCGCAAGAAAAGGCGAAGGATCGGCAAGGAATGTCGCGCGGAAGGGGTCGAAGCCGGCCCGAAAAACAAAACAGCGTGCGCGCAGGTGGGCTGAGTCGGGGGAGGGACCTGTGTCCGACAAAAACGAAAACGAACAACTGGACATCACCGACGAGCTGATCGCCGAGCGGCGGGCCGGCGAACCGGGACATACGCCCAAGGATATGACGCCGTGGATGCGGCCCGTGGTCAGCTTCATCGACCGCACCAACCTTTGGGTCGGGCGCATCACCTGTCTGATGCTGTTGCCGGTGATCGCGGCCATGGTTTACGAGGTGGTGGCCCGCAAGCTGTTCATCGCGCCGACCAGCTGGGCCTATGACACCAGCCGCATGTTCGCCGGCGCCCTTTTCATGCTGGGGGCCGGTTATGCCTTGATGCGCGGCGTTCATATCCGCGCGGATTTTTTGTACCGCAATTGGAAAAAGGAAAACCAGGCCACCTTGGATGCGGCACTCTATCTGCTGTTTTACTTCCCGGCCATGCTGTTCTTTTTTTGGATTTCCCTGGACTACACCATCGACGCCTGGCTGTCCTGGGAACGCTCCATGGATACCACCCTGATGGCGCCCCTGGCGCCGGCGCGCACGGCCATGCCCCTGGGCGCCTTGTTCTTGCTCATGCAGGGCATCTCCGAACTGTTTAAGTGCTTTTACAACATGGGCGAGGAGCGGGAGAGCTTTTTTGTCCGGCTCCTGCCCTATTACCTGGCGATCTTGGCGGTCATTTTCGTCAGCGCCTTTTTTCCCGCCATCCTGCCCTTTGGATCCTGGTGGTCCAGCCTGGTGAGTGGCTCGGGCTTCGGCGCCATCGCGCCCGAGTGGATCGGCATCTTGATGATCGCGGTCATGCTGTTCGCGATTTTTGTCGGCTTTCCCATTTCCTTTACCCTGATCTTCCTGGGCTTTGTATTCGGCGCCTGGGGCTTCGGCGGGCGTTTGGTGTTTTACCTGCAGACCTTGCAGTTCAACAACGTGATGCTGGAGCAGACCCTGGCGGCGGTGCCCCTCTTCGTCTTCATGGGCATCATGATGGAGCAGGCGGGGCTGATGGAGCGGCTCTTTACCTCGGTCCAGCTCATGCTGTCCCGCACCCGCGGCGCGCTCTACCTGGCGGTGCTCTTCGTTTCCACCATCTTCGCCGCGGCCACGGGGATCGTCGGCGCCTCGGTGACCATCCTGGGCATAATGGCGGCCAAGACCATGAACCGCTCGGGCTATAACGTGCAGCTGGCGGCCGGCACCATCACCGCCGGCGGCACTCTGGGCATTTTGATCCCGCCCTCGATCATGCTGGTGGTCATGGGGCCGGTGCTGGAAGTGCCGGTGACCGATTTGTTTTCCGCCGCCATCATTCCCGGCATCATGCTGGCTAGCCTCTATGCCGCCTATGCCCTGGTGCGCTGCTGGATGAACCCGTCCCTGGGGCCGATCCTGCCGCCGGCGGAACAGCCCAAGACCTCGCCCTATTATTGGCTGGAGGCGGTGCTGGTTATCGGCTCCATCCTGACCCTCTTCACCCTCATCGTGCTGGGGCTGGCGGGGAGCTTGACCGGGCTGTTCCCCTTGTCGTGGATCATTATTCCCCTGGCCTGGGCCGGCATCATGCTGGCCGGCGCCCGCTGGGTGCGCGCGGCCAAGCCCCGCGGATTTTATTTTTCCGATCTGTGGTACGAGTTTTTCATGGGGCTGGTGCCGCCCTCGGCCCTGGTGGCCTTTGCCCTGGGCTCCATATTGTTCGGTTGGGCCACGCCCACGGAAGGGGCCGGCTGCGGTGCCTTCGGGGCCATTCTCCTGTCCCTGGTCTATCGCAAGCTGACCCTCAAGAGCTTCTATACGGCCCTGATCAAGACCTTGGAGATCAGCGTCCTGATCCTGTTCCTGGTGGCCGCGTCCAACTTCTTCGGCGCCGTCTTCTCGCGCCTGGGCACGCCCACCATGCTGACGGAGTTGCTGCTGACCTGGGAGCTGTCGGCGACCTTGGTGCTGATCATTATCATGGCCCTGATATTCCTGCTGGGCTGGCCCCTGGAGTGGGTGCCCATCGTCTTGATCATCATCCCGATCTTGATTCCTGCACTCGACCAGCTGGGGATTAACCTGACGTGGTTCGGCATCCTGGTTGCCGTGAATCTGCAGACCGCGTGGCTCAGTCCGCCGGTGGCGCTCTCCGCCTATTTCCTGAAAGGCGTGGTGCCCGAGTGGGATTTGAAGGACATCTATTACGGCATGATGCAGTTCATGGTGATCCAGCTGATCGGCCTCACCCTGGTGTTCCTCTTCCCGCAGATCGCCTTGTGGCTGCCGCAGGTGATCTACGGCCAGTGACTACAATTTATGTCACCGGCGGGTTCAGCACCCAAATGGCATAGGTGAGGTAGCTGGCGAAGGCGACCCAAAGGATGTAGGGCACGAGCAACCAGCCGGCCAAACGTTCCTGGGTCAAGAAAAGGCCGGTGGTGGCGATGATCGCGGCCAGAAGTACGACGATCTCGATCGTGGCCCAAAAAAGGGCTTGCTGGCCGAAAAACAAGTAGCTCCACAGCAGGTTCAACGCCAGTTGGATGAAAAAGAAATAGAGCGCGATGCGCCGCATCCGGCTGGCCGGCCGGCGCCAGACCCGCCAGGCCGCCACGGCCATCATGGCATAGAGAAGGGTCCAGACCGGCCCGAAGACCCAGTCGGGCGGGTTCAGGGCCGGCTTTTGCAAGGTGGGATACCAGGTCGTCACCGAGGCGCTGGTGATCATGCCGCCGAAGGCAGCCACAAGGGCGCAGATGGCCAGGAAGGCAAAAAGGCCCACCGGGTCCCGCCAGGTGCCGAGGCGCGGTCCCTGTTCGACGTGCATGCTGGATTTATCGCGTGGCAAGGGTTCCTACCAAGGTCAAGGTCCCATCCGTCTCCCGCTTGAGGATAACCATTTCGCCCGAGGCGGGAAAGACACCGGTGAGCGCGGTGATGTTGACCTGATGGGTGACCAGGAGCAGGGGAGTGGTCAGGTCTTGCTCCGCCAGCCATCTACGCAAAGCTTCGGTCTGAGACGGGCCATCTTCAGGCGTGGCGAAAAAGGAGTTTAGCACGGGATGTTCTTCTACCGGCCCCAAGTCCAGAAGCGCCGCCGTGTCCCGGCAGCGGCACCATTGGCTGGTAAAGACCCGGGCTTGGTCCATGCCGGCTTGGCGAAAACCTAGGCCGATCGACCGTGCCTGGTCTCGTCCTTCATCCGAGAGATTGCGTTGGGTACCGCAGTCACCAAGCTTGAAGTTGGCGGGGTCCC
This sequence comes from Kiloniellaceae bacterium, assembly GCA_028280915.1. Lineage (GTDB taxonomy): Bacteria > Pseudomonadota > Alphaproteobacteria > Kiloniellales > Kiloniellaceae > JANQKX01. Next base: position 16,783 of record JANQKX010000330.1, on the reverse strand, counting down.
CCGTGCCCGGCGCCAGGGCGTGGCGCATGATGACCACATGGCCGGGGGTGTTGATGGCCTGCCACAGCCCGTCGTCGCCAGCGGCCTGCGAAGGCGTGGCCAGCACAGTGACCCCGGCCAAGAGCCAGAGCGTGAACAATGCGCTCAAGGGGCGCGGATTCCCCAGGTTGAACATAACCTTACCGTTCTTTCATTTTTCCGGGACATGTTAAATTTTTCTCGGTTCGCCCCATGCCATCTTTTGTTACGATCTTTACGCTTGCTTGGATCAATACTTGGGACATTCAGAAGATAAATTCTTTGACGAAGCGGACATGATTGTTTTCTCGCGAAGCTTGAATAAAATTTTTCGATGCGGGATTGGCGCCCCTTTTTCCCTCTGCCTACCATCGTTATGGAAGACATTTTTTGATGCCTGCTTCAAATTTACCCAGATCAAGTTAAAGGCTGGCGCAACAACAAAAGGCGAGCGGAAACATGGAAAGTTTTTTTGGAAGGATCGGTTTATTCTCTCTGCGAAAAGGCATGGCCGCCATGGGGATCTTTGTGATGGCGGTTCTGCCCGTCACGAGCGTCAGCGCGCAGGATCAAAAGCCCAACATCGTGGTCATTTGGGGTGACGATATCGGCATTTCCAACATCTCGGCCTATACGTTTGGATTGGTCGGTTACAACACGCCCAACATCGATCGGATCGCCAAGGAAGGCATGATGTTCACCGACTATTACGGGGAACAGTCCTGCACGGCGGGTCGGTCCTCCTTCATCACCGGGCAAAGCGTCTATCGCACCGGCCTGTCCAAGGTGGGTCTGCCCGGGGCGGAACTGGGCATGCGCGCGGAAGATCCGACGATCGCCGGTCTGTTGAAGGAACAGGGCTACGTCACCGGCCAATTCGGCAAAAACCACTTGGGCGATCGGGATGAGCATCTGCCCACCAACCACGGCTTCGACGAGTTTTTCGGCAACCTCTATCACCTCAACGCCGAGGAAGAGCCGGAAAACGAGGACTATCCCAAGGACCCGGCCTTTCGCGATCGCTTCGGCCCCCGCGGTGTCATCAAGTCCTTTGCCGGTGGTCCCATCGAGGATACCGGGCCGCTGACCCGCAAGCGCATGGAAACCGTGGATGATGAGACCGTCATCGCGGCCATCGACTTCATGGAGCGCCAGGCCCGCGAGGAACAGCCCTTCTTCATGTGGTGGAACGGCACCCGCATGCATTTCCGCACTCATGTGAAGGACGAACTGCGCGGCATTTCCGGGCAGGATGAATACGCCGACGGCATGGTGGAGCACGACATGCACGTGGGGCTTTTGCTGGACAAGATCGACGAGCTGGGCCTGGCCGATAATACCATCGTGTTTTATTCCACCGATAACGGGCCCCACTACAACACCTGGCCCGATGCGGCGGCCACGCCCTTCCGCGGCGAGAAGAACACCAACTGGGAAGGGGGCTGGCGGGTGCCCGCGATGGTGCGCTGGCCCGGCAAGATCGAAGCCGGCTCGGTCTCCAACGAGATCATGCACCATATGGATTGGCTGCCGACCCTGCTGGCGGCCGCGGGTGCCCCGGACATCAAGGAACAATTGGTCAGCGATGGGGGCGTCTCGGCCATCGGCCGGGACTACCGGGTGCACCTGGACGGCTATAACTTCCTGCCCTACCTCACCGGGCAAGAAGAGGAAACGCCCCGCGACGAGATCTTTTATTTTTCCGACGACGGGGATTTGACAGCGCTGCGCTACCACGATTGGAAAGTCATATTCATGGAGCAGCGGACGCCGGGTACCTTGAAGATTTGGGCCAATCCCTTCACGCCGCTGCGGGTGCCACTGCTCTTCAATCTGCGCCGCGATCCTTATGAGCGGGCGCAGATCACCTCCAATACCTACTATGATTGGGTGATTGACCGGGCCTTTGTCTTTGTGCCGGCCCAGGCCTACGTGGGCAATTTCCTTACCAGTTTCGAGGAGTTTCCGCCGCGTCAAAAGGCTGCTAGCTTTAGCGTGGATCAGGTGATGGGGCGCCTGGAGCAGACGCTGGGGGCACAATAAGCCGCCGGTTGTCCGTGTTTAACGAGGGGAGGCGCTGGCTCGGCGGCGCCTCCGCAGCTTTCTGAGCTTGGGGTGAAGACATGCGTAGTATGCTCGTTGCCGGCCTGGTATGGGGCCTGACTTTTGGGCCCGCTCTGGCCGATTCCTTGCCGTCTTGGCAGGAGGGACCAACCAAGGCGGCGATCGTCGCTTTCATTGATGGGGTCGCCGATCCGGACTCCGCGGATTTTGTCCCGCCCGAGGACCGGATCGCGGTCTTCGACAACGACGGCACTCTCTGGGCCGAAAAACCGTTTTACTTCCAGCTTTTTTTCGCCATCGACCAGGCCAAGTCGGCGGCCATTGCCAAGCCCGGCGCGCCCCAGGACCCGGCCCTGGCCGCCGCCGCCGCGGGTGATCTGGAGGCCTTGGCGGAACAAGGGGAGGCGGGATTGTTGGCCTTGATAGCGGGCACCCATGCCGGCACCACACCGGATGAATTCGAGGAGGCGGTGCGGGATTGGCTGACCGAGGCGCGCCACCCCGAGAAGGACCGGCCCTTTACCGAGCTGGTCTACCAGCCCATGCTGGAATTGCTGGACTACCTGAGGGACAAGGAGTTCCAGGTATACATCGTCTCGGGCGGCGGGATCGCCTTCATGCGCGCCTGGACCGAGCCGGTTTATGGGGTGCCGCCGGAACAGGTGATCGGGTCCAGCATGGTGCTGGAATACGTGGACGGCCCGGACGGGCCCAGTATCCAGCGCCAGCCGGAGGTCAATTTCATCAATGACAAGGCGGGCAAACCCATCGGCATTCAACGTCATATCGGCAAGCGGCCGATCTTCGCGGGCGGTAACTCGGACGGGGACCTGCAGATGCTGAGTTGGACCACGGCCGGCGCGGGGCCGCGCTTTGCCCTGCTCGTGCACCACACGGACGCCGAGCGGGAATGGGCCTATGACCGGGAGTCCCACGTGGGCCGCCTGGATAAGGCCCTGGACAAGGCCGGCCAAGACGGCTGGACCGTGATCGACATGAAAAACGACTGGCTGACGGTCTTTCCGCCGGCCCCCTGAGGGGCCCCCACTTTGCCGGCGCTCTGGTTTGCAGCACCGTGATGATTTGGTGTATTTTCGCAAGTTCCCTGGGTAAAGCGGTGGCCAAGAGGAGATAGGCGTGGCGGCTCTCATGAAAAAGGCAGTCCGGCTGCCGGCAGTATTATTAACGCTCGGTCTGGTCCTGTTGCTGGTTCTGGCAGCCCAGGTCCCGGCTTTTGCCCAGACGATCACCGCCATCTCCGCGGAAGAGGCGGCGGCGCGGGCCGAGGCGGGGGAAATCCTGCTGGTGGACGTGCGCACATCCCAGGAATGGGACCAGAGCGGCAGTCCCGAGATGGCATTCCAAAACAGCATGCACATCGAGGGCTTTTTTGAACGTTTGGATGCGCGGGTGAAGGGGAACAAGGCCGCGCCCATCGCCCTCATCTGCGCCAGCGGCAACCGCTCGGGCCGCATGTCGCAGATACTGGCCCAGATGGGCTATGAGACCATCCTGGATGTCTCCGAAGGCATGTACGGCTCCCAAGCCGGGGCTGGCTGGCTCGCCAAAGGCCTGCCGGTCACCCCGTGACAGGCGCTGCCTGCTCCCTTTCATAGGCCTAAAGATTGGCCGTCTGGAGTTTTCGGTATGCGACGCCTGGGCCGTGGCGGCGGGCCAACGTGCCTCCGCCAGCCTGAAGTGCAGCCGCTCGGCCAACGCCAACCCGGACCAGATGTCGAGCTGTGAAGCCCCTAGAGCTGGCCTCAGACCAATTGGAATCGTTTTACGATCCAATTGGTCTGAGGTCCGCTCTAAACTTTAATGACTTAGAGCGAAACAACAGGCCAGGTGCGTACGCACCTGATCTGTGTTTGCTCTAGCGCACCTGGATCCGTCCCTCGATAAACGGTTCGTAGGGCTGATCCAGGTTTCTTAGGTAGTCGACCACCACTTGCTCCAGGTTGGGGCCGTGGTCGTAGGGGTTGATGGCGTTTTCGTCGAAGATCACATAGCCGTCTCCGCCGCCGCGCAGGAAGTTGTTGGAGACGACGCCATAGATGGCCGCGGGATCGATGGGGACCCAAGCCCCGTCTTTTTGTACCCGCACGTCCGAGACGCGGCCCTGGTTGGGTTCTTTTTGAGTGTCGACCGTAAAGCGCAGGCCCGCCACTTGGGGGAAGCGGCCCCGGCCGTGCTCGATCTGACTGACACCGGATTCCAGGGACGTGATGATGTCAGCGCCGCTGAGCTGGAAGGTGGAAAGGGTGTTCTGGAAGGGCAGCACGGTCAGGATCTCGCCCATGGTGATCTCGCCCGGATCGATGGAGGCGCGCAGGCCGCCGCTGTTGGTGATGGCGATGGTAATGCCCTGATCACGGACCCTGTCCAGCATGGCGTCGGTGACCAGGTTGCCCATCTGGCATTCCACCGTCCGGCAGGTCTGGCGCTGGCCGTCGATCCGGTCCGTGGTTTGGGCGACCACTTGGCGGCGCAGGTCGTCCAGGGGTTGGGACAGTTCGGCCACGCGGGCTTTGATGGTTGGGTCTTCCGCCACCGCGGCGGCGATGGGAATGGGGTCGCCCACCGCCTCCACCACGTTGCCGTTGTCATCGAAGGTGACTTCCAGGCGGCCCAGATGGGTCCCGTTGGAGCCGGCCTGGACCACGGCGGTGCGCCCGCCGTTGGGGCTGTCCACCCAGATGGGATAGGGGCCGCTGGCGCGCTTATCGCTGTTGGACAGAAGGCTGTGGGAATGGCCGCCGACGATCACGTCGAGGCCCTCCACGTTCTCGGCGATGCGCAATTCCTCGGACAGGCCGGAATGGCTGAGCAGAATGATCCGATCAATGCCTTGCACCTGAAGCTTTTCCACCGCTTCTTGGACCGCCGGGACCGGATCAAAAAAGACGACGTCCTGGCCGGCCTTGGAAACCTCCAAGGTATCCACGGGCGCCACGCCGATGATGCCGATTTTATGGCCGCCCTTTTCGATCACCGCCGTGCCTGCCACCACATCGGCCAGGTGGGGATCCTGGGAGACGTCCGCGTTGGCCAAAAGCACCGGGAAGTCCACCGCGTCGATGAAGCGGCGCAGGGTCTCCGTCCCGTCGTCGAACTCGTGGTTGCCGATGACCATGGCCTCGTAACCCATGGCGTTCATAAGCTCGGCGGCGGCCTGGCCCTTGTAGTGGGTGAAAAACAAGGAGCCTTGGAACTGGTCGCCGCCGTCCAGCAGAATGGTGTTGTCTGAAGCCGCCCGGGCCTCGGCGATGGCCGTGGCCAGGCGGGCCGAGCCGCCCAGGCATTTGTCCGCCGCCAGGTCCTCGGCCGAGCAGGTGCTGCCGTACTTGTTGATGGGCTCGATCCGGCTGTGCACATCGTTGGTGTGCAGGATGGTCAGCGTCTCGGCCGTCGCCGACAGGGGGCCGAGGATCATGGCGGCAACAAGGATGGCGCGGAAGACTCTCATAGGGGACTCCTCATAAAATCTAGCCAACTCATCCTAGCGAACGATTGTGTCAAAGCCACTTCATCCCGGGCCGGCTTCTGGACTTCTTTCTTGCACCTCCGCTACAAACGCCGGGGTTCGCGCAGGAAGGGCACCGGCTCGGGGCTGGGGTCGTCCAGCTCCCGGGCGGCCAGATGCCCGCCGTAGACCGCGGCGGCAACGGTGGCCGGCGCGTAACAGTCGCCGATGGCCCGCAGAGAGGTGATGCCCGCCTGGGTCAAGCCGTCGGGGTTGTCGGCCAGCTCCCGGTACAGCCCGTCCTTGGGCAGCCGTTCCGTCACCAGGACCACGCCGTCGCAGGCGATTGCCTTGTCCCGCTCGGAATAAACGCAAGTGACCCGGGCGGCGCCTTTTTCCAGCCCGCTGAGCCGGTGGCTGACGATGATCTCCACGCCCAGGCTCAGCAGGCGGGATTGGATGTGGTGCTGCTCCAGGGTGTTTTCCGTCCAGGCCGATGCCATGGCCGCCGGCGTCACCAAGGTCACCCGGTGGCCCTCGGCGATGAGTTTTTCCGCCAGCACGCCGCCCATGTAATAGTGGTCGTCATCGTAAACCACCAGGTGGTCTCCGACCACGCCGCCCGCCATGAGGTCGTCGCGGGTGTAGACGGTGGTCTGGTCCAGCCCGGGCAGGGGCGCGCGCAAGGCCCGGCCCAGGCCGTCCCGGCGCCAGCTGGCGCCGGTGGCGATGATCACCCGGGCAAAGCCGAAGTCCCGCACGTCCGGGGCGCTCAAGGGGCTTTCCCGGTAGATGGAGACATTGGCCATTTCCTGCAGGCGGCCCACCCGGTAGTCGCGCACCCGGGCCCATTGGGAGAGGCCGGGCAGCTGGCTCTCACAGGTGACCCGGCCGCCCAGTTCTGCCCCCGCTTCGGCCAGGGTAACTTCGTAGCCCCGCTTGGCCAGGGCCAGGCTACACTCCAGCCCGGCCGGGCCGGCGCCCACCACCAGCACGCTGTCGTCCGAACCCTTGGGGGCGATTTTTTCCGGATGCCAGCCCCGGCGCCACTCCTCGCCCATGGTGGGGTTTTGCGTGCAGCGGATGGGAACGCACTGCATGTCCCCGGAAACACAGATGTTGCAGCCGATGCATTCGCGGATTTCCTCGATGCGGCCTTCCTCCAGCTTTTTCGGCAGGAAGGGATCGGCGATGGAGGGGCGCGCGGCGCCGATCATGTCCAGGACGCCGCGGCGGATCTGCGACACCATGGCGTCGGGGGAAGTGAAGCGGCCCACCCCGACCACGGGCTTGCTGGTGAGGGACTTCACGAAGCCGACATAGGATTCCTGATTGCCTTCCTCGCCGAAGCGGGAGGTGAGGGAATCGTTGGACCAGTCGCTGACGTTCACGTCCCAGAGGTCGGGCATCTCGGCGAGCATTTCCACCACTTCCCGACCCTCGTCCTGGGCGGTGATGCCGTCGGGGCCGAGCAGTTCGTCCACGGCGAAGCGCACCGCCACGGCACAGCTGTTGCCGACCGCTTCCTTGGTGTCCTCGATCAGTTCACGAAACAGGCGCACCCGGTTTTCCAGGCTGCCACCGTATTCGTCCGTGCGGTCGTTGTAGCGCTTGGCGATGAAATGCATGGGCAGGCAAAGATTGTGCCCGGCATAAACATAGATAATGTCGAATCCGGCCTGCTTGCCGCGCAGGGCGGCGTCGCGATGCCATTGTCGAAAGGCGCGGATGTCGGCCTTGTCCATGGCGCGGGCCTGTACCGGGTCATAGGTATCCACGGCCATGGCCGAGGGGGCGATGGGGGGCACCCGGCTATAGCGGTTCGGCGAGTGATGGCCGTTGTGCACCAGTTCCAGGCCGGCAAGGGACCCGTGGGCGTGCACGGCTTCGGTCATCAGGGCGAGGGCCGGAATGTCGCTATCGTCCCAAAGGCGCCCTTCGAAGGCCGGGGTCACGTCGGAGGTGGGGTGAATCTCCACCTCCTCGGTACAGACCACGCCCCAGCCCCCTTCCGCCTTCACGCCGCGCATGGCCGCCAGGCCCATCGGGAGGCCATAGCCCATGCCATTGCAATGGGGCACTTGGTAAAAGCGGTTCTTGCTGGTGACAGGGCCGATTTGCACGGGCTCGAAGAGGATATCAAAACGGGGATCGCGGGCCATTTGGGTCATTCCTGGTTATTGATTTTGCAGCAATATTGATTTTGCAGCAGTATTGATTTTGCGTGGGGCAGTATGATCCGCCCGGGCTTCTCAGACCATGGAAATTTTGTGCGAAAGGGCGGCGTGGCGAAGCCGATTACCAGCCCTCAAAGGCGGCCACCGCCGCGTCGCTGACCCGGCCGGCGGCCGCGTCGCCGATGGCTTGATCCAGGATCGCGACGGCTTCGTCCGCTTGGGCCTGGGAGAGAATCAATGGCGGCGTCATCTCCAGCACGTTGGAGGTCATGCCCACGTAGTAGAGCACCAGTCCCAGCTCGAAGGCCCGGTACACCACCTTGGCGGTGAGGGCGGCGGCCGGCGCCTTGGATTCCCGGTCCGTGACCAGTTCCACGCCGATGGCCAGACCCCGACCGCGAACGTCGCCCACGGCTTGGTGACGCCGGGCCAGGGCGGCGAGCCGGGCCATGAGGTAGGCGCCCACCTCCGCGACGTTGGCCATGAGATTGTCATGATCCAGGGTTTTCAGCACCGCCAGGCCGGCGTGGGCGCAGATGGGATTGCCGTGCAGGGTCTGCATGGCAAAGCTGCTGGCGAAATCCAGAATGGAGGCCGGGCCGATCACCGCCGAGAGGGGCAGGCCGCCACCCAGACCCTTGCCCAAGACGATGATGTCGGGCGTGACCTCTTCGTGTTCGATACAGCTAAAGCGGCCCGAGCGGCCCAGACCCACCTTCACTTCGTCGCTGACCACCAAAATGCCGTGGGCACGGCAGATGTCGGCGAGGCGTGCCATGAAGCCCGTGGGCGGCACGATCAGGCCGCCGTCCGACTGGATGGGCTCGATGAAGAGGGCCGCGACCTCGCCGGGCGGACAGGGGCCGGCGAAGGCTGTTTCCAGGTCGTCGATGATGGCTTGGCCCGCGGGGTCGCCCCCTTGCGGACGATAGGGGTTGGGATAGGGGATGATCTCCAGGCCGGCGGCCTTTTCCGCGTGGCTTTGCACGGAATGAGCGGAAATGGCCATGGAGCCGGCGGTGCCGCCGTGATAGGCGCCGGCGAAGGACAGAATGCGCGGCCGGCCCGTGGCGGCGACCACGGCCCGCGCCACGGTCTCGTTGGCGTCGGAGCCCGAGTGGCCCAGCCACACCCGGCGCGCCCCGTCGCCAGGAACCCGGGCCAGCAAGGCCTCGGCCAGTTCGATGGCGGGGCGGTTGGCGGCCGAAAGGGTGCTGGCGCCCGCTTGTTCCCGGCAGGCACGGGCCACGGCGTTGCAAAAGGCCGGATGGCCATGGCCCAGGCTGGCCGCGCCCCAGGACGCCGAAAAGTCCAAGAGGCGCCGGCCGGTTTCGTCGATGAGATAACAACCCTCCCCGCCGGTGACTGCCAGAGGAAAGAACCTCAGCTTTTGCAGGCGGGAGAGAGCTGCGGCGTCGCGCTCATAGAGTTGGGAAGGGGGCATGACAAGGCCTCCTCTACGCTGCGGCTTCCGCCACCACTTGCTCGGTGGGGCATTGCCGGCAATAGCCCGCAATGGTGCGGAGGGAGTTGTTGTGGCGCTCTGCGCTATAGGTGGCGCAAGCATCGGGCACCAATGTGACCAGGTAGCCCAGATCGCAAGCGTCACGCACCGCCGATTCCACACACTGATCGGTGATCAGACCCGAGATGACCAACTGTCGGACGCCCAGGTTGCGCAGGACATAATCCAGGTGGGTGGAGACAAAGACGCTGGACGACGACTTGGGCAGCCAGATTTCGTTGTCCAGGGGAGCGATTTCGTCGATGACCTTGCCGTCCCAGGCGCCCTTGGGAATGTTGAAGCCGGTGATCTTGTAATCCAGGCTGCGGTCCCGGCCGTCCAGGGTCAGGCTTTCGATGGTGGTATAGAGGACTTCGGCGCCCGCTTGCCGGAAGGCCTGCTGCAGGCGCTGCATGTTGGGAATGACCGGGTTTTCCAAGCGGCCGAAATAATAGCCGTACTTTTCGTCCATCTGCGCCGGGTTCAGATCGGTGAATTCACCCCCTTCCCGGCGCACGCAGAAATTCTGCACGTCGATGAACAGCAGGGCGGCTTGATCCATGACCAAGGGCAGGTCGCGGCTGGTGGGGAACTTTTCCAAGGCTGGTCTCCCTTTACGATCCAATAAGATGTCACCTAAAATTCAGTCGGGCAGGGGATAGATGCGAGCCGCGTTGTCACGGGCGATCATGGCGACGATGCGGTCCGCGTCTCGGGCGGTACAGTACCCCTCGCCGATCCAACGGTCCAGGTGGCGCTGCAGGGCTTGGCGGAATTGCAGTTGGCCCAGGTAATAAAGCTCGGCCAGGCCAAAGGCGTCGGAACTGTAAAGCTGCTTGAAAAACGGTCCCATCTCCAAGGCCTCGCCCAGGATGGTGGGGGCCTGGGGACCGGCGAAGTTCAAGATCACGCCCACGTCGTAATAGACGTTTTGAAAGATCTCCGCCAGCCAGGCTGCTTCCCGCTGGAAGGGATAGTTATGCAGCAAGGTACAGGCCACGCCCTTTTCCTCCATGGCGCGGAGGTAGTCGGTGAAGTGGGTGGGATCGCAGGCGTGCATGTAGATGTCCGGATCGCCAAAGCCCACGTGGATCTGCAAGGGGAAGGATTTTTCCTGACAGATGTCCGCGGCGAGCCAGAGGCCATGGCGCACCACGTTCACGTCGTCCAGGCGCACCCGGCCCGCCGCCTCGCAAGACTTAAACCAGCGGCTGGCGCCCGTTTGGATCTCCGCCTGGCTGGGCGGGCTTTGATCGATGTTGAAGGTGGTGCGATAGGCGACCACGGTTTTCAGGCCCACGGCCCCTTCGGCGCGCTCGGCCAAAAGGTCGGCCCAGGCCTGGGGAAAGTCCGCCGCCGAAACGCCGGAGCGGGCCACTTCCTCGGCCACCGCTTCGATGCGCACCACCTCCCGGCTGGGCCGGTCGGCGAGGTCGGCCATTTCGGCGACCGATGCGATATCGTCACCCCGGTGGCCACTGTCGATCAGCAGCTGGTCCAGGCCGCAGGCCCGCAGCAGGCGCCGGTTCACCTCCGCCGCGCCCAGTTCGCGCCGGCGGGCCACGTAGTCCGCCCCGCTGCACAGGGGTTCCAGATCCAAGAGGGGTGCGCAAAAGCGCCGCACCACCAGGCCCAGGGGCTTGTCGAACTGGGAGGTACCCGGCGGGCAGGGGCGATAGCTTTCGCTCATCAAGGCCTCGAACTGGGCCTGGTCCAAGTCGGCCGGCGCCACCCCGTGGCAATGGTGATCGATGAGCGGGCGGTCGATTCCGAAGTCAATAGGCAAGGCGGTACCTTTCGCAGAGATGGTCGGGAGAAGCGTCCTTGAACATGCCCGCTTCATAGGTTTTCAGATCCTTGTAGGCTTGCAGCATGGTGGGGCTGAACCATTGTTTCACAAGCGGGTCATCGTCGAGAGCCGAAAGTGCTGTTTCCAAGGAGCCGGGCAGGGAGCGGATGCCCCTTTTTTCCCGCTCACCGTCGCTGAGGTCGGCGGGGTCCTGGTCCAGCAAGGCGGGCAGGGGCAGCTTTTCCCGCAGCCCGTGCAGGCCCGCGCGCAGGATGGCGGCCAGGGAGAGGTAGGGGCTGGCCGTGGCGTCGGTGGCGCGATATTCGATGTTGAGGCCGGCGGCCCGCTGTGCCGCCTCGCCGGCCGGGGCGGGACAGATGCGAATCGCCGCCTCCCGGTTCTGCACGCCCACCGCGTCGTAGCCGCAGCTCCAATGATGGGGGCCCAGGCGCAGATAGGAAACGGGGCTGGGCGCGGTAAAGGCCATGAGGGCCTGGAGGTGGCGGTGCACCCCGGCGACAAAGTGGGCCGCGACCGGGCTCAGTTCCCCGGGGCCTTCCGGGTCGAAGGACGCCGGCGTGCCGTCCCGGTGCCACAGGCTGAGGTGCAGATGACAGCCGTTGCCCACGTCGTCTGGCCCGGTCTTGGGCGACAGGCTGGCGTGCAGGCCGCACTGTCGCGCCGCCTCGCGCAGGACCTCGCGGGTGATCACCACCCGGTCGGCGCCGGCCACGCCAGGGGCGGGGCCGCAGCTGATTTCGTACTGACCCACGCCATATTCCGGCTCCACGGTTTCCAAGCCCACCTGGGCCGTCAAGAGTGCTTGAGTGAGCACCTCGATGAAGGGCGCGTAGCTGCGGGCGGCGGCCAGGGAAAAGGGCGCGTTCCAGGCGCCGTCGGGGGCGTAGAGCTTGAACTCGTTTTCGTAGGCGATTTTCAGGATCAGGCCATGCGCGCGCTCCAGCTCGTCCAGGGCGGCCTTGAGCAGGCTGCGGGTACAGCACTCCCAGGGCGTGCCGTCCGGGTGACGTGAATCGCAGAGCACCATGCTGAGGGCCGGTGCCCCGTCGGTGATCTTGATGTTGACTTCCGTGTCCGGATCGGGGGTTTGCCGCACCTCGTCCATGGGGCCCCAGGGATTGGGGGCAATGTCCTCGAAGGGGGTGAGGGACTGGCCGGCCAGGGCCCAGCCCAGGCCGCGGGCCTTGTTGAACTCATAGTTCTCGCGCACCATGCCCCGGGTCCGGGACAAGCCCACGAAGTCGTTCCACACCAGATAGATCAAGTTGCCGCCATCCATTATTTTATGTCCCCCCTTTTATGTTTGTCCGCCCGCAACTCTTGTTGTTTCATTCCGCTCCGTCGCCATGCCAAGCGGCGCCTAGCCGTAGTTGCTCCAGCCGGCCCAGGCGCTTTTCGGTGCCTTGCCCCATGTACTTCAATACCCCGGCGACCAGGAGTTCCACCAGGGCCATGGCGGAGACCATGGAGTCGTAAGGCGATGGCGCCTTCACATCGGTGGTCAGCACGTGGTCGGCCACATGGGCTACCGGAGACAGCCAGGGATCGGTCACCAGGATCATGGTCACGTTCTGAGCCGCGGCCATCTCGGCAAAAGCGACGGTGTTTTTTTGATAGCGGCGGAAATCGAAGATCATCAAGACGTCCCGCGGCCCCAGGTCCAAGAGGGCGTCGTCCCGGCCCTCCGTGGTGTAGGGAATGGTGCGGCACTTGGGCCGCATTTGATAGAGGTGGCCCTGGAGCAGATCGGCGCAGGCCTGGGAAAAGCGCCCGCCGGTGGTCCACAGCGGGCGCTTGGTATCGGCCAGCAAGGCAACGATGGCATCGAACTCGGCGCGGGGCAGGGAGTCGAAGGTGGCTGTCAGGCTGTGAAGAAAAATCTCCCGCGCGCTTTCGATGATGTCCGGATCGGCGGCGCCATTCGACGCCGGTTTGACCGGCGCGGCGGAGCGGCTGCGGAACATGCTCAAGGGAGAGTCGATGCGCGCGGCCAAGTCCTTGCGTAGGGCGGTCTGAAAGTCCGGGTAGCCGGCAAAGCCCAGCTTGTTGGCAAAGCGCACGATCGTGGGGCCGCTGACCTGGGCCTTTTGCGCCAGGCTCGCCACCGTGTCGAAGCCGGCCATCATGTTGGTGGCGAACAAGGTGCGCGCCACCTTGCGTTCCGCGGGGGTGAAGTCGCCGCTGCGCTGATGGATGAGTTCACCCAAGGTGGCCTGGTCGGCGCTCGCCGTTCCGGCATTCGTAATTATCTGGTTGGGGATCTCTCGGCTCATGTAATAATCGTTACAGAATTAGGTAAACCCGTCAATATTGAAACGAATGACTTGACCTTGCCGCTGCCCGCGCCCTATCGTTGGATAAGGAAAACTGCGGGAGGGGGAATGAGCCAGGGGGAAATCAGCGACAAGGGCGGCCAGCAGTCGGCGGCCGGACTATTCCATCGGATGCCGCGCGGCGCCTTGCTGGGCGCGGCGCTGCTGATCGTGCCCATCGTGGTGTTTTCCCTGATTGCCTGGCAGTTTTCCGGCCGCGCGCCGCAAGGCACGGTGACCCACTGGTTGATCCTGACCATCGGCGTGCTGGCGATTTCCAGCTTCACCGGCCATTCGGGAATCACCTCCTTCGGCCATGCGGCCTTCATGGGGCTGGCGGCCCATATCACCGCCCTGCTCACCATACCCGTGGCGCAAAAGGCCGTGTTCTTGCCGGATTTGCCCATCTGGCTGGCGCAAACGGAAATGGGTTTCCTGCCGGCGGTGCTGATTGCCGCCGTGATCACCACCGGTTTCGGCTTTTTGGTGGGCATTCCCATCTGCCGCTTGAACGGGGCCTCGGCGGCCATCGCCACCCTGGGCCTCTTGATCATCGCCAATAGCCTGATCGTGGGCGCGCGGGACTTCACCCGTGGCAGTCAAGCCCTGATCGGGGTGCCCAAGGTGGTGGACATTCCGGTGGCCCTTGCCTTTGTCGTGGTGGTGATCCTGGCGGTCCGCATCTTTCGCGACTTGACCCCGGGGCTGGAGCTGCGCGCCTCCCGGGAGGATGAGCCGGCGGCCCGCTCCATCGGGGTCAACGTGCAGGCACGCCGCCTGCTGGCCTGGACCTTCAGCGCCTTCATCGCCGCCTTGGCCGGCGCCTTGATGGCCCACTATCTGGGGGTCTTCTCGCCCAAGGAATTTTATTTCAATCTGACCTTCGCCCTCTTGGTCATGCTGATCGTGGGGGGCATGAATTCCGTCTCGGGCGCCGTGGCTGGCGCGGCCATCGTCACCGCCTTGATCGAGATTCTGCGCCGCTTCGAGGACGCGCCGACCATTGCCTCCATCCAGCTGCCCCAGCTCTTTGGCTTGACCGATATCGGTTTGGCCATGGCGGTCCTGGCGATCCTGTTCTGGCGGCGGGAGGGTTTGTTCGGCTACCTGGAAGCGGATGCCTATTGGCGGCGCTGGTTCGGCGGCAAGGGGCCAGACCTGACGGATGTTGCGCCCCTGCCCGCGGTGCCGCGCCGCGCCGGCGGGACCTTGGAAGCCCAGTCGGTGACCAAACGCTTCGGCGGCCTGCGCGCGGTGGACGCGGCGGCCTTGAGCTTGCGGTCGGGCGAAATTCTGGGATTGATTGGCCCCAACGGCTCCGGCAAGACCACGCTTTTGAGCACAATCGCCGGTGCCCTGACGCCCACCTCCGGCCGCATCGTCATGGACGGCCAGGACGTGTCGGACTGGCCGGCCCACAAAATCGCCCGTGCCGGCCTGGGACGGACCTTTCAGAACATCCGCCTTTTCCGTAACCTGTCGGTTTTGGAAAATGTCATGGTGGCGGCGACCGGCGCGCAGGGCGGACTGGCCGAGCGGGAGCAGCGGGCCCGGGCCCTGCTCGCTGAACTGGATATCGCCGAGACCGCGTCGCGGCCGGCCGGGACCCTGGCCTATGGCCAGCAGCGCCGCGTGGAGATCGCCCGGGCCTTGGCCCTGGAACCCCGTTACCTGCTATTGGACGAACCGGCCGCCGGCATGAACCAGTCGGAATCCGACGAGCTGTTGGCGATCCTGGGGCGCCTGCGCCAGAACCGGGGGATCGGCCTTTTGGTGGTGGATCACGATCTGCGCCTGATCATGCGTCTGTGTGATCGGGTGGTGGTTTTAAACAAGGGACAAGTGATTGCCGATGGTGCGCCAGCGGACATTCAAAACGATCCGTTGGTCATCGAGGCCTACTTGGGCACAAAGCGCGCTTCCGCGTTGCATGGCCCATCATAAAAGAGGAGGGAGATAGGAGATGTTAAGAAGAAAACTGTTGCAAGGCATGGTGCTGGGCTCCGCGGTCCTGGTGGCCGGAAACGTTACTGGGCCGGCCCAGGCGGCCGATACCTTGAAAGTGGGTTTCGCCGGGGCGCAAACCGGTTATCTGGCCCCCTATGATCAGCCGTCCCTGAAAGGGGTCGAGTTGGCCGTTGACGAGGTGAACGCGGCCGGCGGCAGCGGCGGCGAGATCATGATCGAGCTGATCGCCAAGGTCATCCGCTCCGACACGGCCCAGGCCGCCGTGGTGGCCCAGGAGCTTATCGACGAGGGCATTTCCTTCCTGATCGCGCCCTGCGACGCCGACCCGGCCATCGCTGCCGGCAGCGTGGCGCAAGCGGCGGAAGTGCCGGCCATCACGTCCTGTGCCTCTACGCCCACCATCGCCGCGGCCGTGGGCCCTTATATGTTCGTCAACTATACGCCGGACAACCTGCAGGGGGCGGCCCTGGCCATGCATGCCCGGGACGAAGGCTATAACAATTCCTATATCATGCTGTCCCGGGACACGCCCTATACGGAAAAGCTGCCGGAGTACTTCGCCGAGGCCTTCGAGAGCCTGGGCGGCAAAAACCTGGGGGTCAGTGAATACGCCACCGGCCAGCAGGACTTTTCCGCCGAGGTGACCAAGATCAAGGGCTTGTCGCCCCAGCCCGACGTCATCATGACCTCGGCCTACGAGCCCGATTTCCCGGCCTTCATCAAGCAACTGCGCGCGGCGGGTATCAATACGCCCGTGCTGGGCAGCGATGGCATCGATTCCCCGACCACCTTGTCCCTGGGCGAGGTTGCCGAGGGGGTCGTGTTCTCCAACGCCGGCTTCGCAACGCCGGGCAGTCCGCTGGAGGCCATGAACCAGGCTTATGAAGCCAAGTTCGGCGAACCCAACGACACCACCTTCACGGCGACCGGCTATGACATCATCAAGGTGCTCGAAGCCGCCGTGACCGCCGCCGGTTCCACCGACGGCCCGGCGATCCGCGATGCCATGGATCAGCTGGAAGGGGTGCAAGGGGCGACCGGCAAGATCACCTATCTGGACCAGGAACGGGTGCCGCTGCGCAACGTGGCCCTTAACCGGGTGAAGGGCGGGTCCCTGGAACATGTGGCCGACGTCACCCCGGACCCCAGCGTGGTGCCCAAGCCGTAATCGGCAAACGGGGGTGGATGACGTGACCAACCTGCTTGAGGTATCGGGACTTTGGGTCCGCTACGGCGCCATTCAGGCGGTGCGCGGGCTCGACCTTTCGGTACAACAAGGGGAGATCGTGGCCCTTTTGGGGGCCAACGGCGCCGGCAAGTCATCCGCCCTCAACGCCATCATGGGGCTGGTGCCCCCGGCCGCGGGCCAGGTGCGCCTGGCCGGGCAGGACGTGGCCAGCCTGACGCCGGAACGTATCGTGCGCCAGGGCATGACCCTGACGCCCGAGGGACGGCATGTCTTTG
>JANQKX010000308.1 GCA_028280915.1 Kiloniellaceae bacterium | reverse complement strand
GTTGACATTGAGAAAATCGGCCACGCCATGCTCACCGAGCAAGCGGGCCACTTCCACGCCCTCGTCGGCGCTGATGCCGCCCTCGTTGCTTTCGTCGGCGGTATAGCGCACCCCCACCCAAAAGTCGTCAGGCACGGCCGCGCGGCAGGCTTCCAGTACTTCTTTCAGGAAACGCAGCCGGTTTTCAAGGGAGCCCCCGTAACCGTCCGTGCGGCGGTTCGAGAGGGTGGACAGGAACTGGCCCGGCAGGTGCATGGAGGAGATGATCTCGACCCCATCCAAGCCGGCCTCGGCCAGACGCCGAGCGCCGGTGACGTAATCCTGAATGGCCAGCGCGATGTCTTCTTCGTCCATTTCCCGGGGCAGGGCCCGCCCGCCCCCCGGATCGCGCACCTGGCTCGGCGCCGCCACGGGCAACCACTCGGCGCAATCGGTGCGGCAGTGACGGCCCATGTGGGTGATCTGGCACATGATCCGGGCACCCTCCCCCTGGACGGCCCGGGCCAGGCGCCGGTAATGGGGAATGTCATCGTCGGCGCGCAGGTTCAAGCCGCCAAAAATGGAGGTGGATTCCCGGGCGATGTTGGTGGAACCGCCAAAGGTAATCAGGCCGATGCCGCCCTTGGCCTTTTCCCGGTTATAGGCGATGTAGCGGTCGTTGGGATAGCCTTCCGGGGTATATCCGGGGACATGGCCGGAACTGAACAGACGGTTCCGGGCCGTCTTGCCGCGGATCTCCAGCGGCTGGAAAAGAGCTTTATAAGCCGTCATCGCGCGCTCCCGTCAGGCGGCCTGACTGGCGAGAATCTCTTGCGCGCGCCGGGCCACATAGGCGTCCAATTCTTCTCTGATGGCCGGCTCGAGCTTGGGCTGACGATAGCTTTCCAAGAGTTCCTTCCAAAGGGGCGTTGCCCTTTCGTGCGCCGTGGTGGCGCCCCCGTCGAGCCAGTTCTGACGGTTGTCCCAGTCCGACAGGAAGGGCTCGTAAAAGGCCGTCTCGTAGTGTTCCAGGGTTTGCGGGTGGGCGAAAAAGTGCCCGCCGGGGCCCACTTGGTGAATGGTATCCACGGCCAGAGACGGGGTGCTGCAGTCGATCGGCTTTAAGGAGGCCGCCAGCATCTGGATCATTTCCGTGTCGACCATGAGTTTTTCATAGTTCACCGTGAGCGCGCTTTCCATGAAACCGGCGGCGTGCACCATGATGTCGGCACCGCTGACAATGCCCGCCCACATGGCCATCTGGGTTTCATAGGCGGCCTGGGCATCGACCGCCTTGGCACAAGTCGCGCCAGCGGATTTGTAGGGCATGCCATACCGGCGGGCCAGTTGACCGGCCGCGATGGTCAGGCGCACGAATTCAGGATTGCCGAACGGAAGGGCGCCGGAGCGCATGTGCACGGAAGAGGCAAAGGAGCCGTAAATCAGCGGCGCACCGGGATTCGCCAGTTGGGATAGAACCGCCGCGGCGAGGATTTCCGCGTTTTGCTGCACCAGCGAACCGGCCAAACTTATCGGGCTAATGGCCCCCGCCATGCCGAAGCAGGTGATGGACACCGGCTGCTTTGCCGCGCCCATGATCATCAAGCCGTCGCCCATGGGCTCGTCGATCCGCAAGGGCGAGTTGGTGGTGACGTTGCCTAGCAGGGATGGCTGGGACTTGTTGGTCTCTTCGTCTACACCGCGGGCGATGCGGGCCATCTCGATGGCGTCGCAGATGCGGTCATCGCCCAGGGTATAACCGCGCCACAGCTTGTCCGACAACACCGCGTGCGCGCGATAGGCGTGCAAATGGCGGGTCAGGGGATCAAGGTCCTGGGGCTCCACCGGATAGCCGTAGAACATGCCCACCGCGTCGATAGTGTGGATCAGGCGGATCAGCTCTTCCATATCGGCCATGCTGCCCACCCGATGGCCGCGCTCGCTGTCTTCCACATAAGGCGGCGTGACCACGTTGGCGAAGGCGATCCTGCCCACGCCGAATTCCAAATCACGGGCCGGGTTGCGGGCATGTAACCGGAATTGCCCGGGCACAGACGCCATGGCGCGCGCCACGGTTTCCGGCTGGAACCTGACGATCTCGGCCTCTTGGTCGACGCTGACACCCTCGCAGCGCGCCAAGAAGTCCCGCGCCTTGCGCCCCATAAAATGGATCCCGGTATCCCTTAACACCTTTAGAGATGCCTGGTGAATGTCCTCGACCTGCTCGGGGGTCAAAATCTCCACCGGCGCAAAAGGGCGCCGGGGCTGTTTGACCGGCATTTGCAGATCGATCTTGCGTTCCCGTTTACGCTTGGACCGCCGGGCGCCGTCGCGTGCCATGGTGACTCATCTTTCCCGATTTCAGATAGGCCACAAAGGTCCATATCATAGGTTACTGTGTCAATTATTGAATTGACACTGGGTCAATTTTCAACTCATTTTGTGGGATGATGGATTGGGCCGATATTTTCCAGGCGGGCCGGCAACCGAAGTATCAGCGGTTGTCCGAACGCATTGCCGCGGCGATCACCCAAGGACAGATTCCCGCCGGCACCCGATTGCCGTCACACCGGGATCTGGCCTATCAACTGGGCATCTCCATCGGATCGGTCGCCCGGGCCTACGGCGAGCTGGCGGAACAGCACCTGGTCCGGGGCGAGGTGGGCCGGGGCACCATCGTGCAACGCCCGGAACGGCCCGGGTCCATTGAGTTAAAGCGGGACAGCGGTGTGGTCGATCTGGGCCTGGTGATCCGGCCCGCCATCGAGAACGAAACCCTGATCGATGAAGCGGGCCGCCGGACCCTGCGCGCCCTGGGCAATCAATGGCCGCTCCTGTCCTTGGGGGAGTTTCCGGCGGAGCGGGGCGATGCCCGGCACCGAAAGGCCGCCGAGGCCTGGCTGCGGCAACGGGAGGTGCCGGCGAGCGATGCCACCGTGGCAATCATGATCGGCGCTCAGGAAGCCTTGGCCTGCTCCCTGATTGCCAATGCCCGCCGGGGCGATAGCCTCTTGGTCGAAAGCGAAACCATATCCTCCTTGCGGGACCTGGCGGATACGCTGGGCCTGCACCTCTGCCCGGTCGAGATGGATGCACAAGGGATAAGTC
>JANQKX010000298.1 GCA_028280915.1 Kiloniellaceae bacterium | reverse complement strand
GGGAAAGCGGTTCGGGCAAGACCACCCTGGGGCGGACCATCTTGGGCCTGGTGCCCGCCCACGCCGGCTCGGTCACCTTCGACGGGCGGGAGCTGGTGGGCCTGAAGAACGCCGAATTCCTGCCCCTGCGGCGGCACATGTCCATGATGTTCCAAGACCCGGTGGGGTCCCTCAGTCCGCGGCAGTCCATCCGCTCCCTGATCACCGAGCCCTTCGAGTTTCACGGCAGCGGCAAGGAAAACCTGCAGGAAAGGGCCGAGCATCTGGTCGACATGGTCAGTCTGCCGCGCAATTTCCTCACCCGATATCCCCACGAGCTGTCGGGCGGCCAGGCCCGCCGGGTCGGGGTGGCCCGGGCCTTGGCCCTGCAGCCGCGCTTGATCATCGCCGACGAGCCCACCGCCGGCCTGGACGTTTCCGTGCAGGGGGAAATCCTCAACCTCATGGCCGACCTGCAGCGGGCCCACGGCCTCAGCTATTTGATCATCACCCATAACTTGCCCGTGGTGCGCCACATCAGCGACCGCCTGGCGATCATGTATCTGGGCCGCATCGTGGAGCAGGGGGACTGTACCGAGATCTTCGAGCGCCCGGCCCACCCCTATACGGAAGCCTTGGTCAACCGGGTGCCCCGGCCCGACCCGGATCAGCGCCGCAGCCTGGTCTCCATCGAGGGGGAGGTGCCCAGTCTCACCAACCGGCCGCCGGGCTGCGAATTCCATACCCGCTGCAAGTATGCGCAAGAGCGTTGTCGCGCCGAGGTGCCGGAGGACCGCCGGCTATCCGACGGCCGCCGCGTGCGCTGTCATTTCCCCCTAACGCAATAAGGCCTGAACCCGCAGTAAGGCCCCAACCCCATAGCTCAAGAGAAAACACAGCAAAAGGAGTCACACGTGACGGTGTTCTATTCGGCGGGCGGCAACAAGCCCGCGGTGGCTGAAGTCATCGACGACTTTCCCGTTGCCATCCGGGAAGTGGAAAACGACTGGATCCCCTTGGCCGACGGCACCCGCCTCGCCGTGCGGTACTGGCTGCCCCAGGACGCCGAGGACAATCCGGTGCCGGCCATTCTGGAATACATCCCCTACTGCAAGCGGGACGGCACCGCCGCGCGGGACGAGGCCATGCACCCCTATTTCGCCGGCCACGGCTATGCCGCCGTGCGGGTGGACCTGCGGGGCAGCGGCGAGTCCGACGGGGTTCTGCTCGACGAATATCTGGCCCAGGAGCAGGATGACGCCTGCGAGGTGATCGCCTGGATCGCCGCCCAGCCCTGGTGCGACGGGCGCGTGGGCATGATGGGCAAGTCCTGGGGCGGCTTTAACGGGCTGCAAGTGGCCGCCCGCCGCCCGCCGGCGCTGAAATGCATCATCACGGTTTATTCCACCGTGGACCGCTACGCCGACGACATTCACTACATGGGCGGCTGCTTGTTAACGGAAAATCCCAACTGGTCCTTCGCCATGTTCCCCCTCAACGCCCGCCCGCCGGACCCGGCCCTGGTCGGCGACGGCTGGCGCGCGGTGTGGCACCAGCGCCTGGCGGCCAACCGGCCTTGGATCATCGATTGGCTGCGCCATCAGCGCCGGGACGCTTTTTGGCAGCACGGCTCGGTCTGCGAGGACTATAGCGCCATTGCCTGCCCGGTCTTTGCCGTTGGCGGCTGGGCCGACCCCTACACCAACGCGGTGCCCGAACTGCTCGCCGGGCTTTCCGTGCCCTGTAAGGGTCTGGTCGGGCCCTGGGGGCACCAGTATCCCCATCAGGCCTCCCCGGCGCCCATGGCCGGATTTTTGCAGGAGGCCTTGCGCTGGTGGGATCACTGGCTCAAGGACCGGGACACCGGCGTTATGGAGGAGCCGGCCTATCGGGTTTGGATGCAGGAAAGCGTGGCGCCCCAACCCCATCATCCCGAGCGCCCCGGTCGCTGGGTCGCCGAAACGGCTTGGCCGGCGCCGGACGGGGGGGAAAAGACCCTTCATCTGAACGCTGCCGGGCTCGGCGATCAAGCCGGCCCGCCGCAAGCCATGACCGTCAATAGCCCCCAGACCCTGGGCCGCTGCACCCTGTTTTGGGGTAACAACGGGGCCGGCGATCCCGAATCCCCGATCGATCAAAGGGCCGACGACGCCCATTCCCTGTGCTTCGATTCAGAGCCCCTGAGCGATCCCTTGGAGATTTTGGGCGCGCCCAGCGTGGGCCTGAAAATCGCCGCCGACCGGGAAACGGCCATGGTGGCCGTGCGCCTTTGCGAGGTTTTGCCCGACGGGACCTCCAGCCAGGTGACCTTCGGTTTGTTCAATCTGACCCACCGGGACGGCCATGACCGGGTCGTGTCCCTGACCCCCGGGCAGTCCTACGACGTCACCGTGGCCATGAACCACATCGCCCACCGCTTCTCGCCGGGCAATCGTATCCGGGTTGCCATCAGCAGCAGCTTTTGGCCGGTGGCCTGGCCCTCGCCTGAGCCGGTGACGCTCACGGTGAGCGCCGGGGAGAGTACGCTGGGCCTGCCGGAGCGCCAGGCCCGGTCGGGGGGCGGCGCCCTGCCGCCCTTGGCCCCGGCCCATACCGCCCGGGTCCACGACCGCACCGTCATCCGCCCGCCGGCGCCCACCGTGGTCCGCCTGGAAGAAGACGTGTCGTCGGGCCGTCTGAGCCTGGTGCATGTGGAGGATTCCGGCATCGTTCAGATCGACCGCCACGGCTGGACCTTCGGCGGCATCACGGAGCGGCACTATTCAATCCTGCCCGACGACCCCACCTCGGCCCGCATCGCCTTCAGCAATCACGAGGACTATGGCCGGGACGGCGGGCCGCGCATACGCATCGAAACCAGCCAGCTCATGACCTGTGACACCGAAAATTTCTACCTGCAAGCCAATCTGGATGCCTTTGAGGACGGCCAGCCGGTTTTCTCCAAAAGCTGGCTCGAAACCATTCCCCGGGATGGCACCTAGGGTGGCCGCGCCGCCTATTTTGCGGCTCGGCAAGCGGGCCTTGCTTCCCTAGTATGGATTCTCGATCCGGCGCCGGTTGATGAGAGAGGTCATTGGGGGGATGCCTGGGGAGCCCAAAACGCAGATCGGCGCCTTTTCCGCCCTGTCTATCGGCATCGGCGGCATGGTTGGTGGCGGGATCTTTGCCGTCACCGGGCTGACCATCGAGCTGACCAAGGGGGCCGCGCCCATCGCCTTCGTGGTCGCCGGGATCGTCGCCCTGCTGACCTGCTATTCCTATTGGCGGCTGACCCTGCGCTTTCCCAGCGCGGGGGGCACGGTCGCGTTTTTGAACCGGGCCTTCGGGCCGGGCGTCATGACCGGCGCCATGAACATCTTGCTGTCGTTCAGCTACGTGGTGCTGCTGGCCGTTTACGCCTATGCCTTCGGCGGTTATTCGGCGAGCTTTTTTCCCCCGGCGGACTATGCCTTCTGGAACCATGTCTTTTCCTCCGCCCTCATCGTTTTTTTGGCCGGGGTGAACGCCTTTGGCGCCGGTTTGGTGATCCGTTCGGAGAATTTTTTCAACATCGGCAAGATGGTCTTGCTCGCCCTTTTTATCGCGGCCGGGCTGGCGAGCCCCATGGATTGGACCTGGGCCCAGCCGCGGCATTTTGTGCCGCCGCTGGAAATCATCGCCGGCGCCATGATCATTTTTCTCAACTACGAGGGGTTCGAGCTGATCGCCAACGCGGGGCCGGATATCAAAAACCCGAAACGCGCCCTGCCCATCGCCTATTTCGGCGGCGTGGTGATCGCCATCGTGCTTTACGTCTTGATCACCTTCGTGGTCCTGGGCCATTTGGATTTTGCCCAGATTGCCGTTCATACGGACTACTCCCTCTCGGCCGCGGCCCGGAGCTTCATGGGGTCCGCCGGTTTTATCGTGGTCACCATCGCCGCCCTTTTGGCCACCTCCTCGGCCATCAACGCGACCTTCTATGGCTCGGGCCGGCTCACCTTCGTGATCGCCAAGTCCGGGGAACTGCCGGCGGAACTGGAGCGCAGCATCCGGGGCCAGCCCCTGGAGGGCATGATCGTCTTTGCCTTGCTGGCGCTGCTTCTGGTCAACTTCTTGCCGCTCAGCGCCATCGCGACCATGGGCAGCGCCGGTTTCCTGATCATCTTTTTCGCGGTCAACCTGGCCAACCTGCGCCTGGCCCGGGAAACCGGCAGCCGGGCCTGGATATCCGCCGTGGCCATGCTGGCCTGCGGTTTTGCCCTGGGCGCGCTGTGCTGGCAGGTCTGGAAGGTGCCCGCAACCCGGCCCCATCTCTGGGTTTTGGTCGCCATGATCGCCCTGTCCTTCGCGGTGGAAATCATCTACCGCGCCGCCACCAAACGCCAGATTTCCATCGACCGCTGATGCCCTTGGTGGCGCTCGGGGACAGGGGCGCGAGCGCCCAAACCATGCCCCGTTGACCCGCTACAGTGTTTTAGGTACTGATATTTGGAACGTCAAAATCCTATCCTAGAACAATGACAACGCCAGAAGCTCCCCCTCCGTCCGGCCAAACAAGCGGCAAAGGGGTCGATTCGACCCTGCAGAAGGGACTGTTGATCCTGGAAACCCTGGCGGGCATCGCCGGCGGTCTGGGGGTCACCGAGTTGGCCCAGCGCCTGGGCTTGACCAAGTCCAACACTTTTCGACTGCTGCAGAGCCTGACCGCGCTGGGGTACGTGCGCCAGACCGGCGATAAAAACTACGCGGCCACCACCAAGGTTTGGAAAGTGGGCCTGCGGGTCATGGATCAAATCGAGGTCCGCACCTTCGCGGCCCCGGAAATGCGCCGCTTGTCGGAGCTGTTCGGCGAGACCATTTACCTGGCGATCCTCGAGGATACGACCCTACTTTACATCGACAAGATCGACAGCATCCAGCCGGTGCGCACCTGGACGCCCAAGGGCGGGACGGTCCCGGTGCACAGCGTGGGCACGGGCAAGGCCTTGTTGGCCTTCAACTACGAGGCCCTGCGCCGCCGGGTCATCGGCGCCCTCACGCGCCACACGGACAAGACCATCACCACCGCCGAGGCGCTGGACCGGGAAATGGCCAAGGTCAGAAAGGACGGCGTGGCCATCGACTGGGGCGAGTACCGCTCCCAGGTCTACAGCATCGGCGCGCCCATCTTCGGCCTGGACGGCACCGCCATCGCGGCCATCGGTATCTCGGCGCCGGCCGCCAACTGCACCAAGGCCGACGTGAAAAAGATGGCCCTTGAGGTCAGCCAGTCGGCCACCGCCATCTCCGAAGACATGGCCCAAATATAGCCCTTAAGCTCAAGCCGGCGGCGGGGCCGCCTTGCGGGCCAAGACCCTTTCGCGATAGGCCGCGATGCGGTCCCTCAATCCGGGGCGCGCCGCCGAGGCCACCAGGGCGGCCATGTCCTCCGCCCGGGTATCCACGGTCGTCAGCGCCAACA
>JANQKX010000294.1 GCA_028280915.1 Kiloniellaceae bacterium | reverse complement strand
GCCGCCGCCGTTCATGAGGCAAATCTGGGGGGCGGGCAGGCCGAAGTCCGCCGCCAGAGCTTGGGCCGTAGCCAGGTGGGCATCGGCGATCAGGTTGCCGCAGTTGCTTTCCACGCCCCGGACCTCGGTACGTTCGCAATCCAGATCCACCTCGCTGCTGCCGATGAAGGTATTGGCCAGCTCGGCTTCGAAGGCCGCGACCGGCTCTTCCACCAGGCGCTTCATGCGGCGGGATTCGCCCACGGCTTCCGGCCCGGTGTCGGTGACCAGCTTGAGCCCCGAATCCTCGCGGTCGATGGACTTGATCTCGCCCCTTTTGTTGAAGGTAACTTGGAGCTGGCCCACGTAGCGGTAGTTGCCGGGCGTGGTCACCACCGGTACTTCCTTGCCCAGGAGATCGGTGGCGATCTGCGGGTATGCGCCGAAGATGTCGTCCTCGTCGCCGGGCAGAAGCTGGGTCGTGTCGTCGGCCAGGATCTCGTCGCCGCCGCCGCCGATGACCACGTCCACATTATACAAGGACTTGACCAGCTCCAGCTCGCTCTCCAGGCCTTGCAGGTGGGAGACCAGGATGATGATCTTGATGCCGTTGTTGGTGAGGGCGTCGATCTCGTCCTGGGCAAGGGCCGCCAGTTCGGACATCACCTCAACCCCGCCGGGGGTGGAGATGGTGGGCAGGGCGTCGGTGGTCAGACCGACCACGCCGATCTTCTTGCCGCGGGCCCTGATAACCGTACTCTTGACCAAGCGGTCGCCTTCCAGATCGGCCAGTTCCGGCTCGCCGGAATAGTCCAGGTTGGCGGAGACGAAGGGGGTACGGGGCACGTTGTCCACGAAGCGCCGGAAGGTGCCGGGGCCGAAGTCGAATTCGTGGTTGCCGATGGCCAAGGCGTTGTAGCGCAGCAAACGCACGGCAAGCGCGTCATAAAAGGGCGCGCCTTCTTCCTGGGAGGCTTGGAAGGTGGTGCCCGCCAGATAGTTGTCGCCGGAGTTCAAGAGAACGACGCCGCGGCGCCAGGATTCGCCCGGATCCCAGGAAAAACGAGAGTTCCAACGCAGCACGTCGACCTTACGTTTGAAACGGGCGGCGCCCCCGTACATCTCCTCCACGCCGTCCCCGTCGCTGTCCAGCGCCAAGGGCAGCAAGCTGGATTCGCCGTCGTTGTTGTGCAGGATGGTCAGGGTAAAGGCGGATTTTTTGGCGCCGCCCCCATAGTATTTACCCCAGTGATAGTCGCCCGCCATTGCGTCAGTGGAAAGGGCCGCTCCCATGGCGCCCGCCGTGGCGATCGCGGCCGCGGTGGCGAGGATTTTGTTTTTGAAACTGCGCTTGAAAGTCATTCCATGTGCTCCCCGGAATCTTTGAGCATATTAGCCAATCATTAAATTGGCTGGCCGCAGGAATAGAGGAGCAGGGTGACAAGCGGATGACAGGACGGGCTGGATCGCCCCGGTTTTGCAACAGGGCAGGTATTTCTTCTCAAGCGGCGCAAGGTGTGCCGTGGCAAGCTCGAGAATCAAAAATTAGATTGTTTTGGCGATGGAAATAGAATTGGGGACAATCACACAAAAAATTCGGGGCCAGGATGGTCCTGGCCCCGCTGGTTTGGCCTCTTGTTCTTTGATGTTTGCTCTCTCGGCTGCCGCGGCAGCCGGGAAAGGTCAGATGTTGCCCTTGTTCATCTGGTCGGCGATGTAGTCCGCTTGGCGGATGGCCAGGGCCACGATGGTCAGGGTCGGGTTTTCCGCCGCGCCGGTGGTGAACTGGCTACCGTCGGAGATGAAGAGGTTGGGGATGTCGTGGGACTGGCCGTGTTTGTTGACCACGCCGTCTGCGGCGTTTTCCGACATCCGGTTGGTGCCCAGATTGTGGGTCGAGGGATAAGGCGGTGTGGG
>JANQKX010000292.1 GCA_028280915.1 Kiloniellaceae bacterium | reverse complement strand
CCCACACCGGGCCAAGGCCTTGGTGGTGCCCGACAAGGCCGAGCGGGTCTATCAGTTCCATCGCAACACGGTGCAGGCCTTCAACAACATCATCGCGGCGATCGGCCTGGACCGGCCGGAGCACTTGGAGCCCCACCACCTGCGCCGGCGCATCAACTTCTTGGAAGTGAAGTCCTATGAGGATCTCTTCGCCTGGCTGGAGCCCGGGGAGCTCTTGGCCGGAACCGACCGGCCGGATTGGCGCCGCATTTGGAACAATGCCGACCCGGATCATTTCCGCTACCACCCGCCGGCCGGCAAGGCGGGCTCGTCCAAAAGCCCCGTGTTGTCCGGTTAGGAACGGCCATGTGTGAACTTTTTGGTGTCTCCGCCGCCCGGCCGCTGCAGCTTCATTACTCCCTGGAGGAGTTTGCCAAGCACGGCGGGCTGAAGCACCCCAACAAATCGGGCTGGGGCATTGCCTATTACCAAGGCAAGGATGTGCTCTTGCTGAAAGAGGCCTCGCCGGCGGCCAGCAGCCCCTGGGTGAATTTCATCGAGACGGTGGGGCTGCAAAGCCAAATGGTCATCGCCCATGTGCGCTATGCCACGACGGGCGCGCCTTTGTTGGAAAACACCCATCCCTTCCGCCGGGAAATCGGCGGGCGCTTTCACATTTTCGCCCACAACGGCACCTTGGAGGGGGTCTTCGACAAGTTCCCCTTTGAATCCGAGTTCATCCGCCCCGTGGGCGCCACGGACTCCGAATACGGCTTTTGCATTTTGCTGCAGCGCCTGCAGCCCCTGTGGCGGGACGCCAAGGGGGCGGTGCCGGCGCTGGAAGATCGCCTCGCCGTGATCGCCCGCACGGCGGCGGACTTCCGCGGTCTGGGCTCGGCGAATTTTTTGTACTGCGATGGGGATTGCCTCTTCGTGCATGCCCATCGCCGCAGCTTCGACGAGAACGGCCATTTCTCGGCGCCCCGTCCGCCCGGGCTGTGCATCGGCAACCGGCTGGATTTGTTCCGGTCGTTTCAGGCCAAGGGCTTGAAGCTTGCCCCCTTGGACAGCACCACGCCGGCCCTGATGCTGGCCAGTGTGCCCCTGAGCGAGGAAGGCTGGAGCCCCCTGCCGGAGGGCAGTGTCACGGTGCTGAAAGACGGCGCGCAGATCGCCCAGACCTGACCGCTTCCGAAAGTGCCTCGGTCAGCAGAGCTTGCCGGCCGCGCCCCGGGGCTCAGCGCTTGCCGAGCTGTTTTTCCAGGCTTTCGGCGGCGCGGAAAAAGCGCTCGTGGGCTTCGGTGACGTAGGGGTTTTCCTGTTCGATGGCCTTGAACAGTTGATCTGAATCGTGCTGCATGAAGCCGACCGCCTCCATCACCAGATCGAAGGTCTTGGTGGTCTGGCGGATTTCCGTCAGGTCCAACTGCACCAATATTTTGCCCAATAAGTGGGTCAGCCCCTGGACGTAGGCCAGTTCCCGGTCGTGCTGATCCGGGGTGGTTTCGATCACGTCCAGCAGCAAGCGCTCGGCCAGGAAGCGGGCCACGCCGGCCCCTTTCTTGCCGCGCACGTTGCAGACGGTGATCTTCAGCCCGGCAATGGAACGGCGGCCCGATTGGGGGCCGAAGAGGGGATGGGTGCAGACGATGTCCACCTCCGCCGGCAGCAGGCGCTGCAGTATCTCGGCGGGCTTGATCTTCACCGAGCAGACATCGATGACCAGGGTGCCCTTGCGCAGATGGGGCTTGATGGCCTCGGCCACGCCGGCCAAGCCCTGGACCGGAACGGCCAACACCACAATGTCGCAGCCGGCGCAGGCCGCCAGATCCACGATGGTCACGTTATAGACGTCGGCGACCGGGGAGAGGTCCCGGTCCCGATCATAAACCCGCACCTTAAAAAAGGGCGCCAGGTGGCGGATCATGAATTCCCCAAACGCGCCGATGCCGATGATCCCCAGGGTCTGCATGGTCGAGCCTTTCTTTATCTATACTCGCTTTACCTATACTCGCTTTTCGGGGGCCTCTTACGTCACGGCGGCGCCTGCCGCAAGCCCTCTTGAATGCCCGCTAAGAGGTGCCGTAAGTCCGCCTTGTAGCCCTTGGCGTGGGGATGCACGGCGCAATAGGGTTGACCCAGGGGCAGGCTGGTCTGAAAGGGCGCGATCAGGCGGCCGTCCCGCAGAGCGTCCTGGGCCAGCAGCTTCTGACCCAGGCAGATCCCCAATCCCTGCTCGGCCAGGCGCAGGGCAAAGCTGGATTGGGGCACCCGGTGCCCCTTGGCCGGGTCCGGATCCCGTTCCCGCCCCCAGCCGTGGGCGCGGAACCAATCGCGCCAGGTGGGGTGGGAGGCAAAGCTGGGCCCCCAATCCGTGTGGATCAGGTCGTCGTCCGCCAGGCCTTCCGGCTGTTGGGGGCGCGTGCCGAGCCGGTCGAGAAACCCCGGGGCGCAGAGGGGCGTGACCCGGTCCAGGGCCAGGTTGTGGGTGGCCAGCTCGGGATAGAGGGTGTTGCCGTAGCAGAGCCGCAGATCGATGTTGTGGCGGGCAAAGTCCACCGGGTCTTCCTCGATGCGGAACTCCATGGGAATGGAATTGTCCGGCCCGGCCAAGCGGCCCACCTGGGCGGGCAGCCAGGTCTCGGCCAGGGGAGGCAGGGCGCTCACCACCAGGCGGGGCCGGGCCAAGCGCCCCTGCAGCCGGTTGGTCATACCCTCGATCTGGCGCAGGGCATCGGCCGTGTCCGGGAAGATCGCCACCGCCGCGTCGGTGACCATGATCCGGTTGTTGTGGCGCACAAAGAGCTTCTTGCCAAAAAAGGCTTCCAGATTGCGCACCTGCTGGCTGACCGCCGCCGGCGAGACCCCCAATTCCTGGGCCGCGGTGACATAACTGCCGCAACGGGCCGCGGCCTCGAAGGCCTTGAGGGCGTTGAGCGGGGGCAGGTTACGGCGCATGGGTTTCCTTGAGTTAGAAAATCTTAGTCAGCATAAGAATTTGATCCATTGTTGCAAAGAGAATCTATTGCGATACTCGGGTCTGCAACGATTTAAAAAGGATGGACCGCCATGGAAATGGCCGAGATTTTGGACCTGGACCGCTTTCCCATCGACGACCTGGACGGGCCGCAAGGGCGGGAGCTGATCGCCCACTGCCAAGAGGATCTGGAGCGGCGCGGCTTGTTCAATCTGGCGGGTTTGGTGCGCCCGGCGGCCTTGGAGGCCTGCCTGGCGGAAATTCTGCCCACCTTGGAAACCGAGGCCCACTATCACAGCCAATGGCACAACATCTATTTCCTGGATGGCGTGGCGGGTCTTGATCCCGACCACCCGGCCCTGCGCCGGGCGGAAACCTGTAACAGCAAGATCTGCGCCGATCAGATGGCGGACAGCCTGGTGTGCCGGATCTATGAGTGGCCGCCCTTGGCGGCGTTTCTGGCCCGTGTCATGGGCAAGCCCCGGCTACATGTGATGGCCGACCCCTTGGCCCGGGTCAACGTCATGACCTATACCCATGGCCAGGCTCTGAACTGGCATTTCGACCGCTCGGAATTCACCACCACCCTGCTGCTGCAGGCGCCCAAGAAAGGCGGGGCCTTTCAGTATCGCCCGGACCTGCGCAGCGATGACGACCCCAACTACGACGGGGTGGCCCGCTTGCTGGCCGGCCAGGACGACCAGGTGCACACCCTGCCCTTGACCGCCGGCACCTTGAATGTGTTCAAGGGCAAGAACACCGCCCACCGGGTGACGCCGCCGGAAGGCGACATTCCCCGCACCATCGCGGTCTTTTCCTATTATGAGCAGCCGGGCGTCCGCTTTGGCGCCGCCGATCAGTTGCAGTTTTACGGCCGGACCGAAGCGGCGGCGGGCTGACCATGGCCGAGATCTTCAAGGACCCGCGCAAGAAGGCATACCTGAACCCGGAAGGCTCGGATCGGCCGCTGCGCAGCCCCCTGCCGGCCGCGACCCTTGAAGCCGCCCGCCACTATCGTTTGGGTCGTTTTCGGGAAAAACTGCGCGCCCACGATTGCGCCGGCATCCTGCTCTATGATCCGGTGAACATCCGCTATGCCTTGGACGTCACCAACATGCAGGTCTGGACCGCCCACAACGCGGTGCGCTATGCGCTGGTCTTGACCGAGGGGCCGGTGGTTATGTTTGAGTTCAAGGGCGCCCATCATCTCTGCGATGGCCGGCCCTTGATCGACGAGGTGCGTCAGGCCACCGGCTGGATCTACATGAGCGCTGGTGACCGGGCCCCGGAGCGGGTGAAAATCTGGGCCGATGAAATCGCCGATCTGGTCCGGGCCCACGGCGGCGGCAACGGCCGATTGGCCGTCGATAAATTGGAGCCCATGGGGCTTTGGGCCTTGGAGGAAGCGGGCATCACGGTGGTCGAAGGGCAGGAGCTGACCGAACGGGCCCGCGCCATCAAAAGCGCCGAGGAGATTGACCTCATGCGCTGGACCGTCCGGGTCTGCGAAGCGGCCATGGCCCGCATGTACGAGGCCTCCCTGCCGGGCAAGACGGAGCAGGAGATCTGGGCCGAGCTGCACTATGAAAACGCCCGTTCCGGCGGTGAATGGATGGAAACCCGCTTGCTCACCTGCGGCCCGCGCACCAATCCCTGGTACAGCGAATGCGGCGATTTTGTCTGCCGGGAAGGGGAGATGATCGCCTTTGATACGGATATGATCGGCCCCTATGGTTACTGCGCCGATCTTTCCCGTTCCTGGACCTGCGGCCATACCAAGATGAGCAATCGCCAGCGCGGCCTCTATGAAACCGCGGTAAGCCAGATCGAGCACAATCTGGCTCTCTTGAAGGCGGGCCTGAGCTTTGCCGAGTTCAACGAAAAATCCTGGCGCATCCCTGAAAAGCACCGGCCCTACCGCTATACCCTGGCGGGCCATGGCGTGGGCATGGCCGACGAATGGCCGGCGGTGCTGCTGCACGTGGATTTCGAAAAGGCCTACGACGGCCATTTCGAGGCCGGCATGGTGTTCTGCGTGGAAAGCCTGATCGCCGAGGAAGGCAGCGAGAGTATCAAACTGGAAACCCAGGTGCTGATCACCGAAACCGGCGCCGAACGCCTGGACAGCTTTCCCTGGGAGGAGGTCTAGCCGACAGCGGGAGGTTCGTCGCTGGCGCGCTACGCCGGCGAGATTGCAGCGCCGGGCAGGGAAAAGATCCTACCGAAGCCGGTCAACTGGTCGGTGATGCCGGCACGGCGCAGGCAGCTCCAAAACTGGGCTTGATTGCTGGTGATCACCGGCTTGCCGATGAGATCCTCGATTTCAGCGACCACCTCCAAGGCGCGAATGCCGCCGCAACTTAGAAAAAGCGCATCCGCGTCGGGCCGGTCGATGGCCTGGGCAAAGCTTTTCCAATAGGCGGGGGTGACGCAGCCGAATTCGATGCCGGTGGTCAGGTTGAGGCCTTGGATGTCCAGCAAGTTAAAACCCTTGGCGATCAGAAACTCCGCCTCGGCCGTGTTGATCTCGTCCAGATAAGGGGTGCCGACCACGATGTTTTTCGCACCAAGCTCCCGCAAGGCATCCACCACGCCGGTGACCAGGCACATGGGCTTGGCCCAGGGGGCGCCTTTTTTGATTTCCGCCATGATGCGCTCCTCGCCGATGACGATGGAGCCGCTGGTGCAGCTGTAGCTGATCACCTGGGGCTTGGTGTCCGGCTGCAGGCGCGCCGCGGCGTCGGCCATATGGTCGATGTGCCGGGCGAGGGTCTCGTTGGTGGTATAGTCGTCGGTCTTCAGCCGGGTGATGTGCACGGCGACCCCTGCCGGCGCCATGGCGAAAAAGTCCGCTTCGGCGGCCAAGTCCGTGGACATAAGGATGAAGCCAAGGCGGGCCCGGTGGTGCCGGCCATGGCCCAATTCCGGTTCCCACGCCTTCGATTGAACCGTTTCGCCGTGTTGAAACATCCGACTACCTTTCTTTCAGATCCGAAACTATAGGACCACGTCTTCCAGGGCCTTGGGATGATGGGTGATTTGCTCGTAGCCGTCTTCTGTGACGATGAAACTGTCGCCCACCTGGGCGCGAAAGGTCTTGGCCACGCTGACCGAGCCGTCCACGGCCAGGACCATGCCCGGCTGCAGGACGGTTTGATCGCCGAACACCAGCTCGGGCTTTTCCAAGAAGCTGAAGCCGGTGGCGCGGCCGCAGCGGAAGGGGTAGTCAAATCCCGCTTCTTGAATCACCTCCGCATAGGCGGCGTGCACGGATTCCGCCGTCACCCCGGGGCGCAGGGCCTGGAGCGCGGCGGCCTGGCTGGCCACGGCCACTTCGTACACCTTGGCCTGTTGGTCGTTGGGTACCTCGCCAATCCAGAACGTTCGGTCAAACCCCAGCTTGAAGCGGTGGAAGTTGGTCATGCCGCAAAAGCATAGGAACACGGGCTCGCCCCGCTGCATCACCCGGGTCGAGGCCCGGTGGTGGGGCTTGGTGATTTCGTCGCCCGAGGCCATGATCTGCAGAAAATGGGTGTGTGGCGACATGCAGGCGTGTTGATAGTGGGGGGCGAGCAGCTCGGCCGCCTTGCGGGTGCCGGCCTGGGAGGTGGCCAAGGCCACTTCGTATTCCGGCACCCCGTCACCGATGGCCCCCCGGCCGGCGGCCATCATGGCCATGGCCACCTGGCCGGCATGGCGCG
The DNA here is from genome assembly GCA_028280915.1 of Kiloniellaceae bacterium. Classification (GTDB taxonomy): domain Bacteria; phylum Pseudomonadota; class Alphaproteobacteria; order Kiloniellales; family Kiloniellaceae; genus JANQKX01. The sequence continues at coordinate 1,434 of JANQKX010000292.1, read as the reverse complement.
CCAGTTGCAGTTCTTCCTCTGATTTGATCATGCGCAGTTCGCTGATGATCGACGTGATGTCCGTCAGTCGGCTGTGGTCCACCAGACCGTCGATATAGCCGCGCACCCGGGGCGGCATGAGTTCCGTCTCGATGGCATAACGCCCGCTGCCCGCCAGGGCCGCCGGTAGCTCCTCGCGCCATTCCCGGCCGAGCCCGTCGTTCCACACGGCGATGCGGTCCACCTGGGCGGCGGCCTCGGCCATGTCCGCTTCCATGCTGGGGGTGATCAGCAGGGTCGCGCCGTCGCGCTTGACCACCAGGATGGTGGGGCGGCCGAACTCCATGTGCAGGTAGTCGTAATAGCCGGTCAGGTAATAGACCGTGTCGTCATCGGTGATCAGCGCGGCGTCGATATCCTCCGCGGCCAGCCGGCGGCTCAGGGCCGCTTGGCGTTCTTGATACATTATGCCTCCCGCGCGGCCAGCTGTTGCTCCACCAGGGTGACCCAGTATCGGCAGCCCACGGCCATGATATCGTCGTTCAGGTCGTAGTGGGGGTTGTGCAGGGACTTGCCGCAGTGACCCTCCTCGCCGTTGCCGATCAGAATATAGCAGCCGGGCTTTTGCGCCAGCATGCGGGCGAAATCCTCCGAGGCGCCGCAAGTGGGGCAATCCGGGTCCACGGCCAAATCGCGATCTAACGACGCGGCGACCGAACGGGCCGCGTCAATGGCCGCGTCCGTTTCCGCCGGGCTGTTGATGGTGGGCACGAAGTCCTCCTGATAGGTGACTTGGCCCTCGGCGCCGTAGGCCGCGCAGAGCCCTTCGACGATCTGGCGCATGCGGGCTTCGATGGTGCGCTGGGTCTGGGGGGAGAGTGCGCGGCAGTCCCCCTTGATGGTGACCTGGGAGGGGATCACGTTGCGGGCGCCGTCGGTGATCATTTCCGTGATGGAGACAACGCACCAATCCCGGGGGCTGACGGTGCGGGATACGATGGTCTGCAGGGCCAGCACCACCTTGGCCCCGATGACGATGGGATCAATCGTGCGTTCGGGCATGGAAGCGTGGCCGCCCCGGCCGCGAATGGTGATTTCGAAAACATCCTCGGAAGTCATGATCGGGCCCTTGCGCACGGCGAAGTGGCCGGCGGGCAGGCCCGGCATGTTGTGCATGCCGAATACCGCCTCCATGGGAAAGCGCTCGAAGAGGCCGTCCTCGATCATGGACAAGGCGCCCCGGCCGTCTTCTTCGCTGGGCTGAAAGATGAAGTAGACGGTGCCGTCGAAGTTTCCGCTCTCGGCCAACTGCTGGGCGGCACCCAAGAGCATGGCCGTGTGGCCATCATGACCGCAGCCGTGGAAGACGCCGTCGTTGACCGAGTGATGGGCGAAGTCGTTGGCTTCCTGGGTGGGCAGGGCGTCCATGTCCGCGCGCAGGCCGATGGCCCGGTT
>JANQKX010000277.1 GCA_028280915.1 Kiloniellaceae bacterium | reverse complement strand
CGCATGGTGAAGTCCTTCCAGATGGCAAAATGCTCCTTGGGCAGATCGAAGGGGCTGCAGGACTCAAGGGCCTCCTTGGCGTGACGGACGAAGCGGCTGTAGGCCTTGTCGTGGATCATGCGCGAGACTTCCTGCACCTGGGCCTTTGTCACCGCGCCGTTGGCGCTGAGCACAAGGCGCAGATCCGCGGTCATCGCCGGTGACGGCGGATCGTTGGCATCGATGAACCAGCAGCTGGCCATTTGGGCGCGCACGGCGCGAATGACCTCCCACAGCTCCGGATTGGCCCGGGCCTGGTATTCCTCATCCCTCAGGTTTTCCAAGCGGCTGAGGAAGGTCTCCCGAGAGACGCTCGGGATCTGGTCTTGACTCAAATACTCTTGGGCCGGGGGCTCCTCCGCGGTTTCATTAGCAAGGGCCGGTAAGTCTTGCGGCGCCTCTTCGGGTACCTCTTCAACCGGGGCCACCGCTTCAGGCACCTCGGCGGTTGGTGCCGGTGGTTTGGCCAAGGCGGCGGCCGCCGCCAGGGGCTTACGATCCGGCAGGGGCAATGCCGGGGCAGCCGTCGCCACCTCCGGCACCACGGCGGGTTCCAGGGCCGGCGGCAGCGGCTTGGCGGCGGGCACAGGAATTTCCGGCACCGGGGCCTCGGCAGCCGGCACCGCTTCAGAGACCGGCGGCAGCTCCGCCTCCGCCACCATGCCTTCCGGTCCGACCGCTTCGGGTATCGCCGCCGCCAAAGGCTCGGGGATTTCAATTGGTGCTTCGACTTCCGGCGCCTCGATTTCAGCCACCTCTTCGACCTGCGCCAACTCCGACGGTTCGGGAACGGGCTCTTCAAGTATCGGGGCCGGCTCCAAGACCTCCGGTTCCGCCACTTCCGGCGCCACCACTTCTGGCTCTGCCAATTCCTGCTCGGCGACCTCCGCTTCGGGCGCGTCGATACTCTCCACCGGCTCTTCGGCCTGGGCCAATGCCACCGGTTCAGGCGCGGGCTCCTCAGATGCCGGGACCGGTTCCAAGGCTTCCGGCTCGGCAATCTCCGGTTCGGCAATCTCGGGCTCGAGCTCTTCCACCGCTTCCTCGGGTACTTCGGCCACATCTTGCGGCACGAGCGGCTCTTCAAGCGGAACCTCCTCGGCCACCTCCTCCGGCGCCGGGGGTGCCGACGCCTCTTCAACTTCGACCGCTTCCGGTTCGGGCTCCGGCTCAGGCTCCATAAAGACGATTTCGATGGGGATGGCCTCGGGCGGCAGGGACAAGGAGGTAAAGGGCGACCAGCCCAGCCAGAACGGCACCATCAGCGAGAGGTGAAAAAGCAGGGACAAAAGCAGCGCGATCAGCAGAATCCACCGGTAACGGCGGCCCGGCCCTTGCAAGGCGGCCGGCGCCCTTTCGCCCGTCACGGGCAGCCCCGCCTGGGGCGGGCCAAGCGGTCCGATGGTCAGTTTGCCGAACATGGTGTTTTCTTTATCCGCTCCCTTTTCTCCAACAACGGTGTTTTCGTCTCTACCCAGGCAACCCTCATTGGGCCGCAATGCGGTTGCCGGGATAAACCTCAATGATCAGATCCCCGCTCGGTACCCCGGCGGCTTCCAAAAGCTGTTCGTGGGTAACGCCTTTGGCCTGAGCCAATAACTGATCAGCCGCCTTGTATTCGCCTCTGGCGTAATTGGCGAAGATGGAGGCATTTTCCTGGGTATCCTCCAACTGATAGCGGGCGGCGAACTCCTGCCAGAGCCGATCACTTTCCAGGCAGGGTTTTTCCGCATAGGGGTCATAGGTGCAGGCCTGATCCCCCACCTGCGGCGGCAAGCGCAGCCTGGCCACGTCATGGGCCGCGCCGGTGGGGATGTAGCCGTAGGCGGGAATGGGCAGGCCCTTGGCCAGGGCATAGTGGGTGTCGGCGGTCTTGAAATCCCCTTCCGCGTAGGCCGAGAACATGGCCGCGGATTCCAGACTGTCGTCGAGCCCGTGCTTTTTGAGGAAATCCTGATAGAGCCGGCGCGCTTCCATGCAAGGCCGCTCGGTATAGATGTTAAAGCCGCAAGGGGATTCCATGCGCCCGCGGTACTGCTCCAGGTTCAGGGAGGCCACGTGATCCTGCAGGCCAAAGGCGCTCTTGCCGGCCGGGTCGCCAAGGCCCCGGGCCCGGGCGATCAAGCGATCGCCGCGGCCGACATCGTGTTCCCGATAGGCCTGATAGATGGCGGCGCTTTCCCGGTCCAACTCAAAGTCGTGGAACTGCACAAACTCGCGCCAGTTTTTCAAGGTGTCCAAACAAGGATGAGGGTCGAAATAGTTGTGGGTGCAACGTTCCCGCGTTTGCGTGGCAAGGTTCTGCGCCAGGGACTCCTCGCCCTTTTTGGCCCGGTCCAGCTGCTCCTTGGTTTGATAGCCGATGAACTCCAGTTCCTCGTCCTGCCATTGCAACTCGAACAGCACCCGCCCCCAGGCCGGGCTCCATGGCCCCACGGTGTATTTGATGTAGACAAAGACCCGGTCGTCCTCCAGCAGGTCCACCTTCCAATCCATGTAGGAAATGTTCCAGCGGTAGGTGGTGGGCCGGGTAATCTTATGCTTTTCGTTGTATTGTGCCAGTTTGGTAGTGAAGCTGCGGATATTGCCTTCAATGTAGCTCTCAACCTCAGCCTTGGATTTGACCGGGTCCGCCAGGCTCGCCTCGGGCCGCAGCAACAAAAGTGCCAAAAGGCAACAAATCAAGGCGCCCCGGCAAATCCCGGAAAAAATCCGCACAGGCCCATCACATGAGCGCCCGGCGGCGCGCCAAGCCATTCCGATTAAAGCTGGCCCTTTTGAGACTGACATGCCGTCTCCCTATCGGTCTTTGAGACCCAAACAGCCGCACCTTTCCTCCCAGCTTAGCGTTTGGCCCGAAACGGGTCCAATCAATTTCAGATCGCCTAGAGACGCTTGGGCAAAAATCCGCTGAAATAGGAAAGGCTTAACATCCCGATGCCGGCGGCGAGAAAAATCGACGGCAAGGGAAACACCATCAGCAAGAGGGCAAACACCCCCGGCGGCAGGAGCTGGGCGCTGTCCCGATAGGTGGCGAAGACGCCCGTCATCTCCGCCCGCTCCAGGGGGTGAACGGCGCGCAGGAAAGGCACGTTTCCGGCCCCGTCGATGGTGCTGGTGGTCAGGGCCGCGCCGATCAAAAGCGCCGCCCCCAGCCAGGGCACGCTGGTCCCCAGGGGGATGATCAGGGTCGCCAATCCGCTGATCCCGTAGCCGATGATCAGCAGCTTACGCACTTTTATGCGCCGGGCGAGCCAGCCCCAGAGGGGCACCAGGAAAACCGCGCCCGAGGCGATGGAGACAATGGCACCGCTCATGACCGGATCGATACCCGCGTCAACGCAAAAGATCGGGGCGTAGATGAAAAACATGAACCACCAGCCGGCCCGGCCCAGGGCCAAAAACCAGGCCAAGCGCAGACGAGGCTGCTTGAAAAACTGCGGCAGGTTGGCGATGGGATTGGGCGGTGGCCGCTTAGCCGCCGAGATGGCCGGATTGTCGCCCAGGCGCAGATACCAAAAATAGGCCAACGTCAGGCCCGCCGCCACGGCGGTCACGGCATAAGGCACCCAGGGCGCGACTTCGGCTTGGAGATAGACCCCCAGCCAGGGACCCACGGTCCAGGGACCGGCGGCATAAAACAGTCGCATGGGCTCGAAAGCCCCCATCTGCTCCCGGGGGATGTGGTCCATGAGATAGATGTTGAAGGGGATTTCCATGCTGGCGATGGCCACCACATGCAAGACCATGCCCGCGATCAGGCCCGGTATGGTCTGGGTCGCCATCAACGACACCGAGGCGACCATGCACAAAGCGCCGCCGGTAAAAACCCAGCGGCGCTGAAAGGTGTGGATGACGCGGGACATGGAAAGGCTGGCCGCGAGGCCCGCGAGGCTGATCCCGAAGTAAAACAGGCTGACGTATTCCACGCTGCCCAACAAGCTGTTGGCGCTGAGAGGAACGACGGTGATGAGGAGCGTCCGACATGTGGCGATCATGGCGAACAGAATGGCAAAAGTCCGTGCCCGGCGCGGACCAACGCTGCCGAGCCAGACCGGAAGGTGAATGGCACGCAAAGCCCGTTTCCCTTAAGACGTGGCTTGTCCAAAAAGCCCGATCGGCTTTTTCGATTGCCCCAAGCCTACCCCACAACGGCCCGCGCCGGGTATGCGTTTGATGCAACCGCGGTGCCCAAGATTGTGAGTTAGATCGGCTTTTCCGAATGGCCCTATCAGTTTTTTACAAGCGGAGATAAGCTGGCGGCACGGGGCATCAGGTGAAACGGGGGACGGCGGCGCATGATTGTGGTTTTAGGATCGATAAACCTGGACATATCCCTGTCGGTGGACCGGCTGCCCGGCCCCGGCGAAACCGTCCTCGCCAGTACCTACCTGGTGTCCCCCGGCGGCAAGGGCGCCAATCAGGCCTGCGCCGCCGCCAAGGCGGGCGCGCGCACCCACCTGTTCGGCCGGGTGGGCGACGACAGCTTCGCCCCGGCCGCCCTCGCCCTGCTGGCACCGGCCGGCGTGGATTTGACCGGCGTGGCGCAGGCCCGGGCCGGGACCGGCTGTGCCACCATCTGCGTCGACGGCAAAGGCGAGAACCAGATCGTGGCCGGCAGCGCCGCCAATCTGGAGGTCACCCAGGACCAGGTGCCCGACGCCCTGCTCACCGGGGACAGCACCCTGCTGCTGCAGATGGAAATCCCCCCCGAGCAGAACTGGGCGATCATCGTCCGCGCCAAGGCCCGGGGTAGCCGGGTCATCCTGAACGTGGCGCCCGCCGCGCCGGTGCCGCGTGAGGTTTTGAGCCAGCTCGACTACCTGGTGGTGAACCAGACCGAAGCCCGCCAGATCGCCGGGGCCGGCGGCCCCGATGAGCCGGGGGAACTGGCCCGCTATCTCTTTGAGCAGCACCAGGTCACCACGGTGATCACCCTGGGTGGGGACGGTCTTGTCTGCGCCGGCGCCCAAGGACTGATCGCCCTGCCGGCCCAGCCGGTTGAGGTTCAAGACACCACGGGCGCGGGAGATACCTTTTGCGGCTGCCTGGCCGCCGCCCTGGACGCGCAAAAGCCCCTGCGCGACGCGCTCGCTTTCGCCTCCGCCGCGGCGGGACTGGCCTGCACCCGGCCCGGCGCCCAAACCGCCCTGCCCACGCGGACGGAAATCTTACGGTTTTTGCCCTCTTGACCCTTCGCTCGCTCTTGCGCTAGCCGTCATGGCGCTGTCAAACTATGGAAAATTGGGGAATGCGTGCGGTTGGACAGGGCGTGATTGTCGACCGCCAATAGGGGCGAAGGCCCAAGCAAGTAACGGGCAACATGCAACACCACGACGTCATCATCATGGGAGCGGGCCATAACGGCCTGACCTGCGCCTGTTATCTGGCCCGCGCCGGTCTGGATGTCTTGGTGTTGGAGCGCAACGACTACATCGGCGGCGCGGCGGTGAGCCGGGAGCTTTATCCCGGCTGGACCTATTCCAATTGCTCTTACGTGTGCAGCCTGTTGCGGCCGGAGATCATCCGGGATCTGGAACTGCCCCGCCACGGCCTGCAGGTGACGCCCTATGAAGGCGGCACTACCTTGATGCGCAACGGAGACTATCTAGCGACCTTCGCCGACCATGACGTCCACCGCCGGGAATTCGCGCGCCATTCCAAGCGGGACGCGGAGGCCTATGACCTCTATAGCCTGGAAGTGCGCCGGCAATGCCGCTTCATCAAGCCCTTGTTGCTGCGCGCGCCGCCCGACCCCACGTCCTTCAAACCCCGCGATATTCGCGAACTGCTGTACCTGGCCAAGGCCTTCACCGATCTGGGCGAGGCGCAGATGTACGACACCCTGCGCTTTTGGTCCATGAGCGTGGCCGAGTTCCTGGACGAGTACTTCGAAAGCGACGTGATCAAGGCCCATCTGGCGGGCTCGGGCATCATCGGGACGGCCCTGGGACCCTATTCCCCCGGGTCGGCCTATGTCCTGCTGCACCACTACATGGGCGAAGTGGACGGCACCATCGGCGCCTGGGGCTTCGCCCGGGGCGGCATGGGCGCCATCACCCAAGCCATGGCAAACTCCCTGATGAGTGCCGGCGGCCAGATCGCCACCGAAGCGGCGGTGGACAAAGTGCTGGTTGAGGACGGCCGGGCCGTGGGGATCTGCCTGGAAAACGGCGACGAACACTACGGCCGCACGGTCATCTCCAACCTGGACGTTAAGCGCACCTTTTTGAACTGCGTGGATGCCGAACATCTGCCGGAGGATTTTTTGCGGCAGGTGCGCCGCTTTAAGATCCGGGGCTCCTCGGGCAAGCTGAACATCGCCCTGGATGGCCTGCCCGATTTTCCTGCCCTGCCCGACGGGGACCCGTCGCTGAAAATCAACCTGCATTTCACCGACAGCCTGGAGCGCATGGAGCGGGCCTACGACGATTGGAAACGGGGCACCTGGTCCCGAGACCCCTACGTGGATCTTTTGATCCCCACCTTGATCGATCCCACCATGGCGCCGCCCGGCAAGCATTACATGACCGCTTTCATTCAATACGCCCCGCCCTACCTGGCTAGCGGGGAAAGCTGGGACGGCCCCAACCGGGACGCCTTTGCCGAAACCGTGGTGTCCCAAATCGCCGAGTACAGCCCCAACTTCCGGGACCTCATTTTGCACATGGAGGTGCGCAGCCCCTGGGACCTGGAAAACGAGGTGGGTCTCACCGAAGGCAACATCTTCCAAGGCGAGTTGACCATGGATCAGCTGCTGTTCAACCGGCCCATTCCCGGTTTTGCCCAGTACCGCACGCCGGTTCAGAACCTTTATCTCTGCGGCTCCTCGGCCCATCCCGGCGGCGGGGTCATGGGCGCGCCCGGGGCCAACGCGGCCCGCGAGGTCATGCGCGATCTGGGCGTGCGCGGCGAGGCGGCCAAAG
>JANQKX010000268.1 GCA_028280915.1 Kiloniellaceae bacterium | reverse complement strand
CTTCTGAGAAGGTTCGGAGGGCGTCAACAGGCCTTGACGATGAATGGCATCGACTGCGGCCTGTTTCCTACCCGAACCTTCTCATAAGCGATCCCTATGGGTCATTACCCCCGAGACTTGGTATTAATTCTTTCTAATATTAAAAAATTAACCATTTGCTGGATAGAATGTTCATCGGATTTTCGAAAAATTTGCAAATAACTTCGAGTTCATTATTATAGGGTTTATCAATACCTGACGCGCATAATACTGGCTTCAGTTTCAGCGCAGTTGGGATGAAGAAAGGCGATGTGGGTGAAAGCGGTTAGGGCTTTGTACTGTGTCGGCATGAAATCCGCCCAATCGGTGGGGTCGAAGGCTTTTGGGCGCCGTTCCGGCTCTCTGGCCCTGGCCCTGTTGTTGGCCGCCTGCGCAAGCCAGGATTCCAGCCCCAATGGCGAATACAGCCATGCCTCGGCTAAACGATTGTTTAGCATGGGCTACGAAGACATTTCCAATATGTATATCGAGTCCGTGCAGATCTCCGACCTGGCGGTGGCCGGCTTGGATAGCCTGGCCAGCATCGATCCGGCCTTGTCGCTGGAACGGGGCCAAAGCTCTTTAACCCTTTATGTCAACGGTGTGGAGGCCGGGCATTTCTCCACCCCCTCCAGCCAGGATTCTTCCGCCTGGGGCAAGGTTACCGCCGAGGTTCTGACCACCGGGCGGGCCGAGTCCCGGGAATTGGACGTCACCGCCGCCGAAGATCTCTATGAGACGGTTTTCGATGGCATGCTGGCGGAATTGGACGACTACTCCCGCTATTCGGGACAGGAAATGGCTACCGAGAACCGCGCCAGCCGGGACGGCTTCGGCGGCGTGGGCATCCGCATCCGCATCGTGGAAGAAGGCATTCTGGTCCAGTCGGTGATGGAGGGAACCCCGGCGGAAGTTGCCGGCCTGGAACGGGACGATGTGATCACCCACATCAACGGGGACCCGGCCGCCGGCCTGTCCCAGCGGGACGCCGTGCGTCGGCTGCGCGGCCGGGTGCGCACCAAGGTCAACCTGACCGTGGAACGGGCCGGCTATGACGACTCCCTCTTCGTGCCGGTGACCCGGGCCCATATCGTGCCCCAGACCGTGACCTATCGGCCGGAAGACGGGGTCGCCTACATCGAGATCAGCAGCTTCAACCAGGATACCACCCGCAGCCTGGAAAAGAAGGTCGAGCTGGCCAAGGAAGACCTGAAGGGTGAGTTGATCGGCTATATCCTGGACCTGCGGGGCAACCCGGGCGGCCTCCTGGATCAGGCCGTTTCCGTGGCCGACCTCTTCCTGCCCCGGGGCCGTATCGTCACCACCAAGGGCCGCCATCCCGACAGCCATCAATACTTCGACGCCAATCAGCGCGACATCACCGACGGCGCGCCCATCGTGGTGCTGGTCAATGGCGGCTCCGCCTCGGCTTCCGAGATTGTCGCCGCGGCCCTGCAGGACAGCCACCGGGCCGTGCTGATCGGCTCCACCTCCTTCGGCAAGGGCACGGTGCAGACCCTGTTGCGCCTGCCCAACGAAGGGGAGCTGACTTTGACCTGGGCGCGGTTTTTCTCGCCCTCCGGCTATGCCCTGCACCATCGGGGTGTGATCCCAGATCTGTGCACCAGCGAGCTCAAAGAGGACGAAAAGAACGTGCTGCGGCGGGTCAAAACGGGCGAATTGCGCACCTCGCCCTCCATCCAGTTCCAGATCATCGACCCCACCGACAGTGACGCGGCGGATGAATTGCGCACCCACTGCCCGCCCAGCGACGAAACCTACGACGTGGACGTGGAACTGGCCAACGACCTGCTGCACGAGGCGGATCTCTTCGCCCGCACCCTCAATCCGGTTCCCAACACCGCCAAGCTCGATCAGACGGTTGCCGCCCAGTAAAACGGTGCCCGCCAGCGACGGCCGGCGGGCGACTCCCCGGCCCTCGGCGAGCCTGATTCTGATCCGGCAAACGCCCCAGGGCCAGGAAGTCCTGGTCGGCCGGCGCTCTAGCAAGAATCGGTTTCTACCGGGCATTTTTGCCTTCCCGGGCGGCCGCCTGGACCCGGTGGACCACCGGCCCTCGGGCTTTGCCGAGGCCTTTAAGCCGCCGGGCCACGGCATCGACCGTCAGTCCCGCACCCGCTTTGCCGCCTTTGTCCGCGCCGCCTTCCGGGAAACCCTGGAGGAAACCGGCCTTCTGATCGGCCGCAGTGGCAGCGCCCCCGCCCATGTCTGCACCCCAGTGCGCGCCCATTCGGTCTGGCCCGCCTATGCCCGCGGTCAGGTCACGCCCGCCTTCGAGGCCGCCCGCTTGGTGGCCCGGGCCATCACCCCGGCCCGCTCGCCGATCCGCTTCCACAACCGGTTTTTGCTGTGCGACGGGGCCCTGGCCCAAGGCCGCCTGGGCGGCAGCGGCGAGCTGGACGACCTGGGCTGGGTCCCGGTGAGCGAGGCCTTGGCCTTGCCCATGGGAGAAATCGGCACCTTGGCCTTGCAAGAGGCCTTGGCCCACCTAAATGCCCGTCATGGCCGGGGTGTCACCCGGTTCGGCTGGAAGGGGCCTCAGATGCGGCCGAACCACCACCAGCCGTCCGTTCGTAAAGCAAAACGAAAGGCGGAGTCGGGCAAACTCCGCTCTTGACTTCGCCGCCGAGGCGGCTATTTTCCCTGACCTTTGGAATGATGAGGCAGCGAGGACCGCGCCATGGCCAAGCCAGCAACACAATTGATCAAGATGGTAAGCACAGCCGACACGGGTTTCTTCTACGTGACCAAGAAGAACTCCCGCACCTTGACGGAAAAGCTTCAGCTGAAGAAGTACGATCCCGTCGCGCGCAAGCACGTGCTGTTCAAGGAATCCAAGATGCGCTGACCGCGCGTCTGGCGAACCGGCAGACCGAAAGGGCCGCCCGGGTTTGGCGGCCTTTTTTGCTGCCCAGATTCTACTGCCCAGATCTCGCCGCCCGCAGCCGGGCGACCAAAACCGGCCGCGCCGTCAGGAAGGGAGCGAAGTACCGAGGGCGTCCAAACCGGGCCTGGCCTCGATGACCCGGTTCCGGCCTTCGTGTTTGGCTTGATAGAGCGCCTGATCGGCCCGGGAAAGCAGGGATTCAGCCGTTTCCATGGGGTCCCGGGTGGTCGCCGCGCCGACGGAAATGGTGACCTGCAGCTGGTCATCCCCCTCGCCGAGGGAAAAGAGCGTGCCACTCACTTGCGCGCGAATCCGCTCGCCCACCGCCAGGGCCACGTCCCGCTCGGTGGTGGGCATGACCACGACGAACTCCTCGCCGCCGTAGCGGGCCAGCATGTCCGAATCCCGAATGCCCGAGGCCACCCGGATCACCATCTCCTTCAGCACCCGGTCGCCGGCCGCGTGGCCATAGGAATCATTGACCGATTTGAAATAGTCGATGTCGAACATCAAAATGGAAACGGGCTTGGCCGCCTCGCCGATCTCCATGATCTTGCGATCCAGATAAGCCTTCATGTAACGGCGGTTATAGACCCCCGTCAGAGAATCCGTGTAAGCCAGGGAAATGCTTTGCTGCAGCACGTCCCGCAGCTGGTTGTGGTAGCGATGGCGGCGGACCTGGGTCCGACAGCGGGCGCGCAGTTCGTTGCGGTCGATGGGATGGATCAGGTAGTCGGTCACCCCCAGCTCAAGCCCCTTGGCCAGGCGGGACATCTGGTCCTCGTCCACCATCAGCAAGATGGGCAGATGCCGGGTGATTTCGTTGGAGCGCAGCAAGGAGCACAGCCGCAAGCCGTCCTCGCCCGCCAGATGCAGACCCACCAGAGCCACGTCGAAGTCGGGCGCCTTGGCCGTCTTGAGGGTGCTGGCGGAATCGGCGCAGACGACCACCTCGTGCCCGTCTTCTTCCAGATAGCGGCGAACCTCGCCCAGGACC
>JANQKX010000255.1 GCA_028280915.1 Kiloniellaceae bacterium | reverse complement strand
GAGGCCCTGACCGATCTGGTGCGCGACGATCTGCACGCGGTCAACCGGCTGATCGTGCGGCACATGGATTCCCCGGTCGCCCTGATCCCCCAGCTGGCGGGCCACATCGTGGCGGCCGGCGGCAAGCGGCTACGCCCCATGCTGACTTTGGCCTCGGCCCGGCTCTGCGGCTACGAGGGCGAGCGCCACCTGGGCCTGGCCGCGGCGGTGGAGTTCATCCACACCGCCACCCTGCTGCACGACGACGTGGTGGACGATTCCGACCTGCGCCGGGGCCTGGCCACCGCCAACGCGGTCTGGGGCAACAAGGCCTCGGTCCTGGTAGGGGATTTCCTCTTCAGCCGCGCCTTCCAGCTCATGGTGGCCGACGGCTCCCTCCCCGTTTTAAAGGTGTTGTCCAATGCCTCGGCCGTGATTGCCGAGGGCGAGGTGCACCAGCTGATCACCTCCAACGACACCTCCACCAGCGAGGCCCAGTACCTGGAGGTGATCGCCGCCAAGACCGCGGTGCTCTTCGCCGCCGCCTGCCAGATCGGCGCCCTGGTGGCCGACCGCCCGGCGGCGGAGGAAGCGGCGCTGGAAACCTATGGCCGCAATTTCGGCATCGCCTTCCAGCTGGTGGACGACATCCTGGATTATTCCGCCAAGCAAGGGGATCTGGGCAAGTCCATCGGCGATGACTTCCGCGAAGGCAAGATCACCCTGCCCGTGGTGCTGGCCTATGAGCGGGCCACGGCAGACGAACAGGCCTTCCTGCGCCGCTGCCTGGAGGAGCTGGAGCAGGACGAGGCCGACCTGGTCAAGGCCATCCAGATCATGGAAAAATACCACACCCTGAGCGACTCCCTGGCCCGCGCCCGCCTCTACGGCAAAACCGCCCGCGACGCCCTCGACGCCTTTCCCCAAAGCGCCACCAAAACCGCTCTGATCGACGTGGTCGACTTTTGTATTGAGCGGGCGTTCTAACGGCGCGGCTTGGGCAAGGAGCGGCTTGAGCAAAGCCCAAGCACGAAAAAAGCCCCAAACACCAAATCTTACTAATCTACCTTTTTTGGGCGCACGGCGCCCGGCGCGAAGTTGGCAACGAGCTCTGATCCGACCATCGAGACCAAACCGCTACCATCCTTTCCATGCGGCCGCCAAAACAAAAAAAAAAGCCGCCCCGGTTGACCCGTGAGGGCCACCGGGGCGGCAAGGCTTCAGGGAGGATTCGGTTCAGAGACGCCACGGCCCCGCTGGCAAAAGAACGCCCGCGGGCGCGGCCCGCCCGCTTAGGACCAGTCCAGGTCGGCGATGCGTTTGATGCGGGCCTTCATGGCGTCCCGTTCGGCTTGGGGGATATGGTCGCTGTCGGCCAGGGCGGCGACCAGGTCGGCCAGATCCAGGCCTTGGGGCACCAGTTTGGCGACGAGCGCGATGACGGCGGCGACAAGGGGGTTCATGGCTGGAAGGGGGTTCATGGCTGGATCTCCTCTTGAACGGTAAAGACCTGGGCCAGGTTCCGCGTGACGATGGTCAGGGCGTCGGTGTAGTCGGTGAGATCGCCGTCGGCCACGCTGTCGCAGGTGGGCAGCACCACGTTGTTGGCGGTGATGATGATTTCCTTTTGTCCGGCGCCGAGCCGGTCGCGGAACAGGTGCAGATCCTCGATCAAGGCCAGATAGCCTTGGCAGGAGACGAAGGCCTGCTGCTCGATGGTCAGATCATCCAGGCTTTGACACCCGGCCAATAAAAAAGCCGCCGTAGCGGCGGCCGTTAGGGATTTTAACATGGATCAAACTCCTAATTGTTTTGGGAGGGGGTTGAGGGCGGCCTTTCTCGAGGCTTTCCTTGCGGCATGGCATTGGGCACCAGATAGGCGATCAGCGCGGTCAGGAGGATCATGGTCCAGCCCAGTTCGTCACCGCTAAGGCGGATCTCCTCGGGCAGGCGCCCGTTCACCAGCATGAGGAAGGCATTGACCAACATGGGCACGGTCGCCTTGTTGTAGGATGCAAGATGTTTCATAACCCTCTTCTCTTAATTATGTCCCTTAAAGAATCCGGCCGGCCGGCCCTGTGACTGATCGTTCTGCGCTACTGATCATTTTCCAAGGCCTTGATGCTTTTTTCCTTTTGGTAGATGTGGCGGCGCAGACCGGAAATGTCCTCGCCCAGCCAGTTCGGTTCCGTTTCGCCCTTGCGCCGGTATTCGTCCCGCAGCCGCAGCAGTTCGGTCAGGCGGGCCTGGGCGTTCCACAATTGGTCTTCCAGCAGCAGGACGCGGGTTTCCTCTGAGAAGTTCTTCAGCTCTTCCATCTCATAGGCCCAGGCCCAACGGGGCAATCCCAGCGTGTTCCAGGCCGCCACGAAGATCGACGCGGCCACCACCAGGCCGATCACCACCGAGACCACCCGGCCGAAGGTAATGTTCTTCAAATCCAAATCGGGCACGACCATGTCAGGTCCCCTCCCCCTCTTTCACGTTCAGGCTCTGCCAGCCCTCGCCGGCGCTCACCAGGCAAGCGGTGCCGCCGGGCGAGGTGATGACGATGGACCAGGTTTCCCCGTCCGCGCTGGTCAGGACTTCCAGGATGGTGCCCTTGAAGGTGACCCCGCGCTGGCGCACCACTTCGCCGTAGGCCCGTTCCAGGTGGTCGATGATGACGTTTCGGGCATCGCACCTGGGCTGACCGCCCCAGGCCCCGCCGGCCGTCATCGCGGCCACCGCCGCGAGCACAAGCGCTGAGACCACGGATGAGCGTTTCATGGCATTCTCTGTTGTCAACAAAGCCGGTCAGGCCAGGCCGATGGCCTGCCATCTGATTGCGACCGTGGGCGTGTTCGCGCCACTGCCGCTCCATGAATAGGCGTTAAAGCCGGTGGCCGTGATTTCCTGGATTGTGACGATGCGTTCGGCCCCATTGGTCAAACAGGTGGCGGTGACCGACTTGGCGGTTTCGCTAAAGGGTGTGGGGAAAACGAAGGCCTGCGGGCCGCCGTTGGCCGTGGCGCCGCCGCCCCACTGCAAGAGGATCGGCCCGAGTTGTATGTAGCCGTCGATCCCCGTCTCATCCACGTTTGTAATGGCTTGCCGGCCCCCGATGCGCAATTCGACGCCGGCCTTTACGTCGAGATAGTCCGCCGTCAATTCCACCAGGTCGTTGTTCGCGCCGTCGCGGAAGAGGTGGCGGTTCAGACCCGGCAGGAAAGGAATGGCGCCGTTGTTGTCGACGTGCAGCGATCCCAGCCCGGACGGTGTCACGAAAACATCCACCGTGCCGGTGAAGTTGATGGGCACCGTGCCTTGGTCCGAGTTCTTGATGACGGCGATACGTTGCAGGGTATCCGGCGTGCCGGCGGCAACCTGACCGTAGCCCACCTCCCAGGCCGCGCCGTCGGTCATGCAGTAGGTACAGATGTCTCCGTTGCCGACACCCTGGACGAAGGACTGAAAGCCCTGTACCGGACCGGCCAGATTAGCCGTGCCAGCGCCCGGACTGACGGAAGTTTCCTTGACGCGATCGGCGAGTTGAAAAGCCATGTTTTGCGCTCCATAAATTATAAAACTGTCGTGAACTGCTGCAAAAGGGACGCTTTGGCGCACCCTGCCATCGTTACTTGCTGCCGGCCGCAATGGCGGGTGATTGTTAGGCCAAGCCGATTGCCAGCCAGTCAAAACCCGGATTAACGTTCCCAAGCCCGTCGGAAACCCGCCAGGTGTAGGCGTTAAATCCCGTCACAGTTAGATCATCCACCGTCACCACGCGCGATGTGTTGTGCGAGACCGTGGCCAGGACCGCCTTGGGTATCGCGCTGAACGCCCTGGAAAAGGTGACCGCTATTGCGGCGTTGGATAGACTGCCCGAACTGCCCCAGTTAAACAGCATGGGGCCGAACTGCATGTATCCCACGTTACCGGCAATATCCGCGTCGGTGATCGCCGAGGCACCGTCGATCTGAAAATCGATCCCGCTGGCGATGTTCAATGTGGTGCCATTGAGGGTCAGCAACGGCCCGCCGCTATCCGAGACCGTCATGCCGCTTGGGCCCACGTCGAGCAGTGTGTTGCCGCTGCTGTTGGAAACCGTCGCACCATTGGCGGTTACTTCGAACAGATTGTTGCTGCCGCCATCGGCCAGAACGTGTGACGTCAAGCCATCCAAGAAAGGCAGCTTGCCGTTGTTGTCAACCGACATCAGCTTCGCGCCGGCGGCGGTCACGAAAACATCCACCGTACCGGTGAAATTGATCGGTGTGGTACCTTGTGCCGAATTCCTAATGATGGTGACACGTTGCAGGGTATCGGGATTGCCCGAGGTCACCAGGCCATAGCCCACTTCCCAGGCCACCCCGTCGGTCATGCAATAGGTGCAGATATTGCCGTTGCCCACGCCCTGAACGAAGGATTGATGGCCCTGGACCGGGCCGGCCAGGTTCGCCGTCCCGGCGCCGGGGCTGACGGAGGTTTCTTTGACGCGGTCGGCCAATAAAAATGCCATTATTTACGCTCCGTGATGGTATAGGACTGCTGGAAGGTGTCCTGGTTGGAATGGGTCAGGCCGCTTTGCTGGGACAACAGGCCCCAGATGGAATCACGGCCCAAATTGGTGCTGTCCGGATCGAGCACGAAAAGGACGTCGTCGGTGATGGAGACCAGGCGGTCGATCTCCGCCAGGCCGGTCAGAGCTTCCTGCTCGGTCAGGAAATCGAAGTTGATGCGCCAACTGCGCCGCTTGTCCTTACGGTCCACAAAAACCTGACCGTTGAGGGATTCGGTCAGCTTGCTGGGGTCGTTCTGATTGCGCAGCAAGCCGAACTGAATATTGATGCCGGGCTGAAACACCGGGCCGAAGAACCAGCGCCCGGCTTCCAGGTAGCTCAGGTTTGTATCCGTGATGTCCAGGCGCACATAACGCCCGCTGACCGGCGCGGGCAGGCTATGCACGAAAGCCCGATAGGCCGGATCCACCTGGCCGGCGGCGATGGTGCCGGAGTCATAGAGATCGCCCGCAACGCCGGTTTGGTCGCTGGCGGAGACCCGCACCCTGAAGGTGGCATTGGCCGTCAGGTTGGTACCCAGGAGGGCCGTGGCCTGAAGCTCCTTGGCCGCGCCGTTGTCGGCCAGCAAATAGGTCGTGGTGACACCGACCGCCCCCCGCCAGGGGCGCACGACCCGCGGATCGCGCAGGTTCTGGACCGGCAGGGATTGGATTTGACTGCCCGCGCCGATGGCCGCGGCGAAGTCAAACAGATTGGGGGCACCCAAATATGCATTAGCCAAAGATCGTTACCTCCGCTTCGTTTTCAGCCGCGTTCTCCCGGATCCCCACCACGGAAAAGCTCTTGCCGGCGCTGAGGCCCCAGCGGTGATAGGTGATCACGATGGTCGAGCCGATTTCCAACAGGACCGAGCTGAGTTTCAGCACGACCACGTACATGGACCGCTCCGGGCCATAGAGTTCCAACATGCGTTTCGCCTCGGCCTTCGCGTCGGACCTCTCCACAAAGAGAGCCTCGATGGCCGGCGGCGCCGTCGAGGTGGGATGGCGGCCGATGATGTCCGTGTTCTCCGCGGCGCTGTAGCGGTAGGTCTCGGCCAGGAAACGCTGGCGAGATTGGGACACGCCGCC
This sequence comes from Kiloniellaceae bacterium, assembly GCA_028280915.1. Classification (GTDB taxonomy): domain Bacteria; phylum Pseudomonadota; class Alphaproteobacteria; order Kiloniellales; family Kiloniellaceae; genus JANQKX01. Next base: position 625 of record JANQKX010000255.1, on the reverse strand, counting down.
CGCCAGCTGGCCGGTTTGAACGGTCCAGTTCCGGGCATAACCGACGGTGAACAAATGGGGCTGAATCTCGTAAGGCAGGCGCCGCCGGCGGATGTCGATCATATCCGCCCCATCGAACCGGCCGGAAACCGCCGAGCCCGGACCGTCGAAACGGCCCACCCGCAGACGCCCATCCCGGCCGAAGCCCCAAAAGGCGCCGATCCCACGGGCCAGTTCGCCAATCACATCCGACGCGGTGGCTCCGTCCCGATCGACAAAAATGCCGACCTCGGCGGGCTGCAACACGTCCAGTGAGGCAAAAGCACCCTCGTTGACCAAGCCCGATGCCAGGCCGGCCCGGTCGATGGCGATCCGCTTGATGATCGCCGCGCTGGTGTTCACGTAACCGCCCTGGGCATCGCCCCGCACGTCGGCCGTCACCTGACCCGCCGGCGGGCTGCCCAGTTTAAAGAGGCCGAGGGCCAGGCAGGTGTCAAAGTTTCCGCCCGCCGTGGTCACCGCCGCCAGTGTCTCGTAGTTGGGGTAGTCATTTCCGGGTGTCAGCCCGTTCCCCATGTCGTAGACCGCGTCGATCGCCGCCGTCTGACGGTCGTGCACCTGATAAATCAACTCGGACTCGTTGATC
>JANQKX010000245.1 GCA_028280915.1 Kiloniellaceae bacterium | reverse complement strand
GATGGCGCCGACAATAAAAGGAGAGGAAACGATGGCGGAAAAGCGACACAGCTTGGACGAGCTGAAAATGCGCGGCGATTTCATTCGCCGCCACATCGGGCCGGGCGAGCCGCAAATCAAAGAGATGCTGGACTTTTTGGGTCTGGAGTCGTTGGACGCGCTCATCGAAAAAACCGTGCCGGCCGACATCATCTCCAAAGAGCCCCTGGCTCTGGCGGAACCGAAAAGCGAGCGCATGATGCTGTCATACCTGCGCCGTATGGCCGGGCGCAATCGGGTCTTCATCAACATGATGGGCATGGGCTATCACGGCACGGTGCTGCCCAGTGTGATCCTGCGCAACGTGCTGGAAAACCCGGGCTGGTACACCGCCTATACCCCCTATCAGGCGGAGGTCAGCCAAGGCCGGCTCGAGGCCCTGTTGAATTTCCAGCAGATGGTCATGGACCTGACGGCGATGGATCTGGCCAATGCCTCCCTCTTGGACGAAGCCACCGCCGCGGCCGAAGCCATGGCCATGGCCCAGCGGGTTGCCAAATCCAAATCGAAACGTTTTCTGGTGTCGGCCGACTGCCATCCCCAGACCATCGCGGTGGTCAAGACCCGTGCCCATACCCTGGGTTACGAAGTGGAGATTGGCGATCCCTTCGATCCCGCCGTGATCGAAGGCGACTTTTTTGGCGTCCTGGTGCAGTATCCGGGCTCCAGCGGCGTGGTCAAGGACCTGAGCGAGCTGGCGCAACGGGTCCACGAGAAAAAAGCCCTGCTGGTGGTGGCCGCCGATCTGCTCAGCCTGGTGATGCTTACGCCGCCGGGCGAGATGGGCGCGGACGTGGTGGTGGGCAGCGCCCAGCGCTTTGGCGTGCCCATGGGTTATGGCGGGCCCCATGCCGCCTTTTTTGCCACGCGGGATGCCTATAAGCGGGCGACACCGGGGCGGATCATCGGGGTTTCGGTGGATTCCCAGGGCAAGCCGGCCCTGCGCATGGCCTTGCAGACCCGCGAGCAGCACATCCGCCGGGAAAAGGCGACCAGTAACATCTGCACCGCCCAGGTCTTGCTGGCGGTCATCGCCGCCCTTTACGGCATCTATCACGGGCCGGACGGGCTGAAGCTGATCTCCGGGCGGGTGCACCGCATGACCCAAATCGCGGCCGAAGGGCTGCGGCGGCTGAACCACACCATCGTGCATGACACCTTTTTCGACACCCTCATGGTCAGGGTGCCGGGTCAGGCCAACCGCATTGCCGCGCGGGCTAGGGAATCCCGGATCAATCTGCGCGTCTTCGATGCCAACCATCTGGGCATCACCCTGGATGAAACCACCAAGCGGGAAAACATCGAAACCCTGTGGCAGGTGTTTTCCACCAAGGCGAACCAGGTCTTGGACGTCTATGCCTTGGATGAGGAGGTGGCCGAGGTCATTCCCGAACCGCTGAAGCGGCGCTCGGACTTCATGACCCATGCGGTGTTCCACCTGTATCACGCCGAAACGGAAATGTTGCGCTACCTGCGCTGGCTGGCCGCCAAGGACCTGGCCCTGGACCGGGCCATGATCCCCTTGGGCTCTTGCACCATGAAGCTGAACGCCACCTCGGAGATGATCCCCATTACCTGGCGCGACTTTTCCGCCATGCATCCCTTCGCGCCACTGGATCAGTCCCAGGGTTATCAGCAGCTGTTCGAGGAGTTGGAGGACATGCTGTGCGAGGTGACCGGCTTCGACGCGGTCTCCCTGCAGCCCAACGCGGGCTCCCAAGGGGAATACAGCGGCCTCTTGACCATCCGTATGTATCACGAAAGCCGGGGTGAGGGCCATCGCAACATCTGCCTGATTCCCTCCTCGGCCCACGGCACCAACCCGGCTTCCGCGCACATGGCGGGCATGGACGTGGTGGTGGTGGGCTGCGATGCCCACGGCAACGTGGACGTGGCCGACCTGAAAGCCAAGGCCGAAACCCACTCCAACGAGTTGGCGGCGATCATGATTACCTATCCCTCCACCCATGGGGTGTTCGAGGAGGCCATTCGGGAGATCTGCGACATCGTTCACGCCCACGGCGGGCAGGTCTACATCGACGGGGCCAACCTGAACGCGCTTTTGGGCGTGGCCAAGCTGGGCAAGATCGGCGCGGACGTCTCCCACATCAATCTGCACAAGACCTTTTGCATTCCCCACGGCGGCGGCGGCCCGGGCATGGGCCCCATCGGGGTGGGCGCCCACTTGGCCCCCTTCCTGCCCGACCATGTGGTGGTGGACGGGGTCAATCCGGCGGCGGAAGGCCGGGAAACCGTGGGGCAGGTCTCGGCCGCGCCCTGGGGCTCGGCCAGCATCCTGCCCATTTCCTGGGCCTATATCACCTTGATGGGCGGCACCGGTTTGAAAAAGGCCACCGAGGTGGCGATTTTGAACGCCAACTACATCGCCAAGCGCCTGGCGCCCCACTATCCCATCCTCTACACGGGCAAAAACGGCATGGTGGCCCACGAGTGCATCATCGACCTGCGCGCCTTTAAGGAGACCTGCGGGATCACGGTGGACGACGTGGCCAAGCGCCTGGTGGACTATGGCTTTCACGCGCCCACCATGTCCTTCCCCGTGGCCGATACCTTCATGGTGGAGCCCACCGAGAGCGAGGCCAAGCGGGAATTGGACCGCTTCTGCGATGCCATGATCGCCATTCGCCAAGAAATCGCGGCGGTGGAAAGCGGCGAAGTGGACGCCCAGAACAACCTGCTGAAAAACGCGCCCCACACCCACCACTTGCTGCTGGAAGGGGATTGGAGCCACCCTTATAGCAAGGAAGCCGCCTACTTCCCCCTGCCCACTTTGCGTGAGGACAAGTACTGGCCGCCCGTGGGCCGCATCGACAACGTCTTCGGCGACCGCCACCTGGTGTGCAGCTGCCCGCCCATGGAGGCCTATCAAAACGCGGCGGAGTAGGACGGGCAATCAGCCCCGATTTTCGACCGGTAAGTCCGTGTCCTCTCGCGGCGCAGAGGACGCGGACTTCTGCATGGATGTGATCCCTGGAATTTCCTTAGACCCAGCTTGGTCTAAGGAAATTCAAATCCGGAAAGCCGGCGGCCCGGTTCATGGCCGAATTTTAGAATATTCATTAAAGCGACATGGGAGATGACGACACTGCGACGGGTGCGGGTTAAGGTTAAGAATACGCCCGACCAAAAAGGAGAAAAGAATGATCAAGCGCGTGTCCGTCCTCTGTCTGTTCGCGGCCGGTCTGGCCTTCGCCGCCAATACGGCTGATGTGCCCCTGATATCCCAGGCTCAGGCTCTGCATGACTGCGGTGCCCCGCATAAAAAACATGGCCACTACCATAAAGGCCATTACCACAAAGGCCGCGATGGCTGTAAAAAGTTGAAAGAGAGCGACTTTTTCTATGGTGATCCGCGCCCCGACGCGCCCGAGCTGGCTTACCGCGGCCCTTATGCGGTCGGCGTGCGCACCATTGAGGTGGTCAATCCCGATCAGATCGACGTTTTGAACGTCACCGAGGACAATCCGGACGCCCGCTATGACCGTCCCTTGACCCTGGAGATCTGGTATCCGGCCAAACTGCGCAAACGGCAAAAGCAGATCACCACCTACGACGATTACCTGGGCACCGGCCCGGGCAACCCGGATCGCCCCGTCACCGCCTTCCGCTTTGGCGGCCGCGCGGCCCGTGATGCCGGCCCGGACTATAGTGGCGGCCCCTATCCCCTGGTGATCTTCTCCCACGGCTATCCGGGCTCCCGGGTGCTGCTGACCAACCTGACGGAAAACCTGGCTTCCAAGGGCTATGTGGTGGTGGGCATTGATCACACGGAATCCACCCACGCGGACAAGGTGGGTTTTTCCAGCACCCTGCTGAACCGTACCTTGGACATTCATTTTGTGCTCAATACCGTGGCCGACATGTCCCATTTCGGCTTGAAGAGATTTCTCACCAACATGGTGGATGACGAGAACACGGCCATCGTCGGCTTTTCCATGGGCGGCTACGGCGCGCTGAACGCGGCCGGCGCGGGTTTCACGGAAGCCTTTGTCAACAATCCTTTCGGCGGTCCCAACGCGCCCATGCAGCAGCTGCGGTCGGGCAATCCGGACTACGAGGCGCTGCTCGACGAGCGTATCAAGGCGATCGTCACCTTCGCCGCCTTCGGCGGCACTTTCGGCATCTGGGATGAAGAGACCTTGAAGGGGCTCGAAATCCCCAGCTTTTTCATCGTCGGCGACCAGGACCGCACGGCACCCTTCGCCGGGGTGGAATTCCTGGTGCAAAACACCGTGAACTCGGACCGCTATTACCTGAAGTACCAGGGCGCCATTCACGAGGTCCCGGTGAACCCGGCGCCGCCCATCTCCGAATCCAATTATGCCGAATGGCTGCACTATCAGGAACCGGCCTGGGACAACCGCAAGCTCAACAACGTGAACCTGCACTTCAACACCGCCTTTTTGGGAATTCACCTGAAAGGGGAAGCGGATCAGTACGAGCCCTACCTGAACCTTCTGGAGCCCATCTCCAA
>JANQKX010000229.1 GCA_028280915.1 Kiloniellaceae bacterium | reverse complement strand
AAGGCTTCCGCTTCCGCCATCACCCAATGGCGGAAGGCCGCCGTTTGGGGCGCTGTCGCCGGGTTATGAACCAAATAGTAAGCAAAGCCGTGCCGGACGACCTCTTGGCAGGGCTGGACCAGGCGGCCGGCGCGCAGATGGTCGGCGGCAAACTCCAGGTATCCCATGGCGATGCCCAGCCCATCCATGGCCGCCTGCAAGGCGAGGGCCGGGTCGTGAAAGTATAGGCCCCGATCGGCGTCGCCAACCCGCAAGCCCTGGGCGGTCAGCCAGGTGTCCCATTCCTCCCCCCGGCGGTGCCCGACGATATCGGCGTGGATCAAGCTGTGACGGAGCAGGTCGCCGGCTTGCCTAGGACGTGCGGCACCCGCTTCCAGTAGGTTGGGGCTGCACAGCGGGCTCAGGTGAATCGGCATCAAAAATTGTGCCTCGAGGCCCGGCCACGGCGGGCGGCCGCAGCGGATGGCGATGTCGGCCTCGCCCTTGGCCACGTCAAGGAAGCGCAGTTCGGGCAAAAGATGCACCTCGTCCTCGGGATGGTCTTGGCGCCATTGCGTGAGGCGCGGCACCAGCCAGCGGGCCGCCAGGAAAGGAGTGGTGGTGACCCTTAGGGCGCGGGGCGACGCGCGGGCGGTCAAGCCTTCCATGGCGGCCTGCAGGCGGCTTAGGGCCTCGCTTAAAACCGGGAACAGTGTTTGACCCGCATTGGTGAGTTGCACACCCCGGCTATGGCGCTCGAACAAAGGGGTGCCGAGCTGTAGTTCCAGCTGCTTGATCTGCTGGCTTACCGCGCCGTGGGTCACGCAGAGCTCGTCCGCCGCTGCCGAAAAGCTCTGCAGGCGGGCGGCGGCTTCGAAGCTGCGCAGCCGATTGAGCGGCAGTTGGCTCTTTTTGATCACGGCGCCCCAACGCTATTAGAAAAACTAACATCGATTGTGAGGATATATGAATTGCTGTCAAGCCGGGGCTTTGGGATCTTGTTGGCCTCGTCATCCCGGTTGGAAGGAGCAGCAGGCCATGACCGTCACAAACGCGCAGCGGGCAGAGCAGGCACGGCCGTACAGCGGCTATCATCAAACCTGGATCGGGCAGAGCGATGTGGAGCTGACCCGCGTGGGGCCGGGAACGCCTTGCGGTGAATACTTGCGGCGTTATTGGCAGCCGGTAGCGATCACCGCTGACCTGGGTGAGCAGCCTAAGCTGATCCGGATTCTGGGCGAGGATCTGGTGCTGTTTCGGGACCGGCAGGCACGATTGGGATTGCTCCATCGCCGCTGTCCCCACCGGCGGGCGTCCATGGAATACGGCGTGTGCGAGACGCGGGGCATCCGCTGCTGCTATCACGGCTGGCTGTTCGACGTGGACGGCCGAGTTTTGGAAGTGCCGGGCCAGCCGGCGGGCATCGAAGAGAAAATTCAACAAAACGTCACCATCGGCGCCTATCCGGTGCGGGACTATAAGGGGCTGGTTTTTGCCTATCTGGGCCCGCCGGAAAAGCAGCCGCCTTTCCCCGTCTATGACACCCTAGAGATTCCCGATCAGATCATGGTGCCATACAAAGCGCCCTTCGGCTGTAACTGGCTGCAGGTGCTGGATGCCATCCTGGATCCCCTGCACACCGCCTTTCTCCATTCCCGCATCAGTCGGGAGCAGTTTTCCGAAGGCTTCGGCGAAATCGGCGAAATGAAGTTCTACGAGCGGCCCTCGGGTTATTTGGGGACAGCGACCCGCCGGGTCGGCGATCATGTCTGGGTGCGCACCAATGAACTGGTTCTGCCCAATTTCACCCAGGCGGGCGCGGCCTTTGCCGCTGACGGGACCAAGGCGCGCTATTTCGGCCGGACCGCCTTTTCCCGCTGGGTGGTGCCGGTGGATGACCATGAAACCCTCTGTTATGCCTGGGCCAACTTCGGTGACCGGGCCGATCCGCCGGAATATAACACGCCAGAGGGGCTGGAGCTGATCGAGCAGGGTGAGCTCTTCGACCGGCCCTATGCGGAAAAGCAGCGCTTTCCCGCCGACGCGGAGGCCACCGAGGGCATGGGGCCGATCACCGAGCACGAAAAGGAAAATCTGGTGCCCAGCGATCGGGGGATTGTGTCTTACCGCAAACGGCTACGGGGCCTGATCCGCCAACTGCAGGCGGGGCAGGAGCCGCCCCATGTGAGCGATATCTGGGCCGGCCCGGTCCCCACATATGGTGGGGACACGGTACTGTCCTCTCCGATAGACCCCACGGCGGATGACGGGGCCACACTGCGCCGTATGGGGGCCGCCGTGATGAAAATCCAGTTCGCCGCGGAGGACAAGTCGGGCGCGGTTCGGGATCAGGCGGTTATCGCGGATCTGAAAAAGCTGGAAGCGGAAGGGGTGTCCCAATGACCGAAGCGGAAAAAAAGGTCCGGGTTCATATCAAGAACAATCATGGTGGCCCCCATACCTTTCCGCCCACGCCGGAGGGGGAGGCGGTCTTCACCATCACGCCGGATCGCTTGCAAGCGGCGGCGGCAAGACATCCCGATGTGGCCGGGCAGCTCGATGCCTTCATCGATTGGGATACGGACAACTTCCGTTCCTCCATGGCGACGGCGGAAGCGCTGATCACCTGGGACCTGCCCACGGCGGAGCTCGGCGCGGTGGCCCCGAACCTCAAGTGGATCCAAATCACGGGCGCCGGAGTCGAGCACCTCTACCCGCTCGACTGGCTGCCGGAAGGGGTCACCCTGGTCAAC
>JANQKX010000211.1 GCA_028280915.1 Kiloniellaceae bacterium | reverse complement strand
GTGCCGAGCTCGCAGATCCGGCCCTCCTTTACCAAAATGTCCCGTGCCGTGAAGGTGCCTTTGTGTACGTCGAAAACCTGACCGCCCTTAAGCCACATGGTGATTTGCTCCGTTATTGGTTCGATTGCGCTAAAATCTCAGCTAACTTTTGGTTTACCGCATCGGCGCCGTGCCGCGCGACGGAAACATGGCCCAGCCCGGCCAGTTCATGAAAATGGCCGCGGGCGGCGCAGTCGGCGACCACCTTGACCATGGAAGGCGGGGTCTGGACGTCTTCCGAAAAGGCGATGGTGTGAAGGGGTACCGGACAATCTCGCAGGGCCTCGCGGCAATCAAAGTCCAGGCAGGCCTGCCACTGATCGATCAGGTCCTGGGGTTTGCGCTCGGCAAAGCGGGTGGTGTAGGCCTCCTTCACCTTGGCCCAGACGGCCGGGTCGCCCAAGGATTTGGCCGGCAAGGCGTAGGCGGCGTAATGGGGTGCCAGGAAATAGTCGGGCAGGGTGATGCCGTCCCGGCGCAGGTCGATTTCCGCTTGCATCCAATCCCGGGTGAAGCCGTCGATATAGGCGGCCGTGCCCATGGGAATGGCCAGGCGCACCAGGTGGGGATAGTCGATGGCCACCTGCTGGGTGATCAGCCCGCCCATGGACAAACCGGCCACCACCACGGGCGGCTGGCACACCTGTTCGATAAGCTCCGCGCAGTCCCGGGCGAAATCGGCGATTTGCCAGGGCGGCGGGGCGCTCTGCGTGCCGTCCACGCCGCGCGGATCATAAGAGGTGGAGCGGTATTGCCCGGCGAAATGCATCATCTGCCCGCGCCAGGCCTCGGCCGGCGAATCCCCGCCGGGCACCCAGACGATGTCCGGGCCTTGCCCCACTTGCGCCACGCGCATCCGGGCGCCGGCGGTCTTGATACGGAATTCACGGACGGCGGGATCGAAGGCGTCGAAGGCCGACATGGCACTCCTTTTTATGGCTGAAACTCAAATACGTGCTGATATCCAAAAGGAAAGAGGGCGCGACGGAAACGCCGCGCCCCCTCGATACCTCAGCTTTAGGTTTTCCACCAGCGTTCGATGAAGCGGGTGCCGTCCAGCTCCCAGTTGCCGGCCATTTGCTCTTCGTGGCCCACGTCGTTGGTCATGGCAAAGACGTCGTTGGCGAAGCCCCAAACGACCACGCCGCCTTCTTCGTTCAACATCTGCTGCATCTCGAAATACATCTCGCCGCGCTTGACGTTGTCCAGTTCGGCCCGTGCCTCCAGCAGCAGCTGGTTGAAGCGCTCGTTTTTCCAGAAGGTGTCGTTCCAGTTGGAATCGGCCGCATAGGCGGTGGAGAACATCCAGTCCGCCGTGGGCCGGCCGCCCCAGAAGCACATGCACCAGGGCTTTTTCATCCACACGTTGGACCAATAGCCGTCGTTGGGCTCGCGCACCACGTTGGTGTTGATGCCGGCCTTGGCCGCTTGCTCTTTATAAAGCACGGCGGCATCCACGGCGCCGCCGAAAGCCGCGTCGGCCGCCGGCAGATCCACCGAGAGGTTTTCCATGCCCGCCTGCTTCAGGTGGAACTTGGCCTTGTCCGGGTCATAGACCCGCTGCACCAGATCGCCCGCATGGAAGGGCACCGCCGGGGAAATCGGGTGATCGTTGGCGACGGCGCCGTGCCCTTTCAGGATGGATTTCACCAGGGCCTCCCGGTCCACCGCGTACTTAAGCGCCAAGCGCACATCGTTGTTGTCGAAGGGCGCCACGGTGGTGTTCATGGGCATGGTGTAGTGCTTGAAGCCCGTGGTTTCGTTGACGCTGACGTTGGAGTTGCGGGCCAAGAGGTGGACGGTCTTGAGGTCGCAGCGGTTCATCACGTCGATGTCGCCGGTGGTCAAGGCGGTCTGGCGGGCGTTGGCATCGGCGATGCCGATGATCTCCACCTCGTCCACGTGGGCGCGCCCTTCCTTGAAAAAATTCGGGTTCCGCTTCAAGGTGGTGCGCACGCCCGGCTCGTGTTCGTCGAGAATATAGCCGCCCGAGCCGACGTAGTTTTCCCAATCCGCCTTGCCGTCCACCGCCGGCATGATGGGGAAGTGGTAGTCCACGGTTAGGTAGGGAAAGTCCGCGTTGCCGTTTTTCAAGATAAAGGTGACACCGTCCGTGCCGTCGGCAACGATGTCCTCCACCGGCTCCAGCAGGTTTTTCACGCCCGACTTGGAATCTTCGCCACGGTGATGATTGAAGGAGGCGATCACGTCTTCCGGTGTCACGTCCTTGCCGTCGCTGAAGGTGATGCCCTTGCGCAGCTTGAAGGTCCACTGCTTGGCATCGGGGGAGGCCTCGAAGGATTCCGCCGCGTCGCCGACCAACTCGCCCGAGGGGGTGATCTCGGTCAGGTTACTGTGGGTGGCGAAACAGACCGCCTGCATGTAGGTATCCGTATAAGTGGCGGGGTCCAGGGTGTCGGTGGTCGCGCCCCCTGCCAAGCCGGCGGTCAACTTGCCGCCCTTTGTCGGCCCTTCGGCCCGGGCCGATTGGCTGAAGAGGGATGTGCCGGCCGGGGCCGCGACCCCAAGGGCCGTGGCGCCTTGGAGAAACGCCCGGCGGTTGGGCAAGAAGAGGCCGCTCTTATGACCAGGCATGGCGTGTCGGGGATCCATCGGTTTTCCAGACATCTTTCGTTCGCTCCCTGAATGAGTGTTCAAATCGGCATTGGACATCCGCGCCACCGAAGCCCGCGCGGTCGATCGGGTCATGCTGGATCATCCAACTTGGCAAGGCAATTTATCAGCTTTATACTTTTTTTAGCGATATTGGCTGAATTTACGCGTTTTTTCGCGGCCTTGCTGAGAGGACCGGAGTGAAACTGGAAACGAATTTAGCGCGGAATCTGCAGTACCTCTGCGCCCGCGAGCGTTCCGTGTCGGAGGTGTGCCGGCAACTGGGCTTTAACCGGCAACAGTTTGCCCGCTATTTGAGCGGGACGGCCCGCCCCTCGGCCCACAACCTGCACCGTATTTGCGCTTATTTTCAGGTGACCGAGGCCCAGCTTGACCTGCCGAACCCCGAATTCTCGCGACGGATCGACAACATCGACGGCCGGACGGAGCGGCGGGCCGAGGCGCTGATCTCCGCCTTTCCGGGCAACCTGCGCCAGGTGCGCCAGATCAAGGGGTTCTACCACGCCCACTACATTTCGCCTTCCATGCCCAACCAGGTGCTGCGCGCCCTGGTCCAGGTCTTCGAGGCCGATGGCCTTATCCAGTCGCGCACGGCCGAGCGCTTGCGCCACCCGCAGACCGGTCTGGTGAGCGGTGCCCGCTATCTGGGCTTGGTGGCCCAGTTGGAGAACACCATTTTCCTGGTCGAACGGGGCCGGGTGGCCACCGGGGGCATCTCCGAAACCATTCTGGAGCCGGCCCACCGGGGCACTTATGCCTGGATGTTCGGCATGACCCTGGGGTACTCCTGGCGCCTTCGCAAACCCTTTACCAGCAAATGTGTCTGGAAGCGCCTGCGCGCGAGCTTGAGCCTGCGGGAGGCCCTGTCGCGCTGCGGCGCTTTTCCCTTGAACAGCCGTTCCTTGGACCCCATCGTGGTGCAGCATTTCAGCGCCGGATCCCCGGCCTGATCTTTTCCCAAGAAGGTATCTCGCCCCTCGCGAGTGAAGGGACGTGTTAGATGAACCCAGGTGTTTGGCGGCCTGAGCGAAAGCTGTTGAGCCTGAATTTTTTTGCCGGTGACGTCACCGCGGGCTTCGGCCCCTACCTGGCTATTTACTTGTTGTCGCAGCTCCATTGGGCGCCGGGCGACATCGGATTTGCCCTGGCCTTGGGCACCATCGTAACGGTTCTCGTGCAGACGCCGGCGGGCGGGCTCATCGACTGGTCCCGCCGCAAACGCCTGTTGTTATGCATCTCCGCCGGCGCGGCAGGACTGGCCGCCCTGATGATCATCTTGGCCGAGCACAAGCCGCTGATTTTCGCCGCCCAGACCACCATCGGCGTGGCACTGGCCTTCCTGGGCCCGTTGATCGCGGCCATTACTTTGGGGGTGGTGGGGCAAGAGAACTTCACTCGCCAGACCAGCGCCAATCAAGCCTGGAACCACGCCGGCAATGTGGCCGCTGCGGCCTTGGCGGCCGCACTGGCGCTCAGCGGGTTTGTCAGCGGGGTGTTTTACCTGATTATCGCCATGGCCCTTGGCATGATCGTCTCCGTGCTGCTCATTCCCGCAAGGGACATCGATAACGAGGCGGCCCGGGGCGGGGTCGCGGTGAGCGCCCAGGGCGAGGATCGGCCCAGCGGCCTGCAAACCTTGTTGGCCGACCGGCGGCTGTTGATCTTCGCCCTTTGCATCTTTCTCTTTCACTTCGCCAACGCGGCCATGCTGCCGTTGGTCAGTCAGAAACTGGCCATCGGCGGCGACAGCGGTCAAGGCATCGCCTTCACCTCGGCCTGCATCATCGCCGCCCAGTTCGTCATGATCGGCATGGCCGTGCTCTGCGGCAAGACGGCGGACAGCTGGGGGCGCAAGCCATTGTTCCTCTTCGCTTTCGCGATTCTGCCCTTCCGCGCGGTGCTTTACACCCTGACCGACAACTCGGTGCTGTTGGTGGCCATCCAGTCCCTGGACGGCGTCGCCAACGGCATTTTCGCGGTGATTTTTTTGCTGGTCATTCAAGACGTCACCCATGGCACCGGACGCTTTAACGTGGCCCAGGGCGCCATGGCCACCTTGGTCGGCGTGGGCGCCTCCATGAGCAACATCGTGGCCGAGGAAATCGCCGGGCTGGTCAGCTATGATGCCGCCTTTTTATTCTTGGCGGTCGTCGCCTCCATCGGCGCCACGATCTTCTTGCTCGCCATGCCGGAAACCGCGGCCCATGCCCGCGGCCGCGGCGTTTTTGCCTTCCTCCGGCATCGAAAGAAGCCGTGATGGCGGCCGGATGCCAGATAGGCCCGATGCCGATCCCTGGGGGGCTGTAGCTCAATGTCCATCAGTCTGGCCGTCTCCGCGATTATCTTCGGGCTGATTGCCCTGCGGGAATGGCTGCCCGCTTGGTTGAAGATCTGGCACATCATGGGGGCCGGCGCCCTCTTCCTGCTGGCGAGCGGTCAAATCGCACCGGTGGATGCCTGGGCGGCGGTCGATTGGGACGTGATCCTCTACCTCTTCGCCGTCTTTTCCATCGGTACCGCCCTGTTTCAAAACGGCCTCTCTCATCGCCTGGCGCGACGTTTGGCCTTGTTCAACAGCCGGCGCGGATCCTTTGCTGCGTTTATGGTCGCGGCAGGAGCGGTGGCGGCGCTCTTGACCAATGACGCGGCCGCCATCATCGGCACGCCCGTCGCTTTTGTCCTGGCCCGGCACACCCGCAGCGATCCCAAGATCTATCTCATCGGGCTTTGTGTCGCGGTGACCATTGGCAGTATGGCAACGCCCATCGGCAATCCGCAGAACCTCTTGATCGCGGCCAGCGGCGGCGTGCCCTATCCCGTTTTCACCTTTTTTCAGTGGCTCTTCGTGCCCACGGCCCTGAGCCTGGCCGCTGCCATATGGTGGCTGGGCCGCGGCCAATCGATCCCCGCCGCGACGCTGCCCCTGGACGGCACCACGGAAGAGGGATCTTTGGCGATGGATGCGAAAAACGAGCGTATCTGGCCGTCCTATGTGAGCTTGATCCTCTTGGTGGTTTTGGTGCTGGGCGACAGCCTTCTCAACTCCATCGACCCCGACCATGCCATCCCCCTTGGCGTGGCGGGCTTTGTCGCCTGCCTGCCGGTTTATCTTTTCGATCACAAACGTGTGCGGATCGCCCGGGATCTGGATTGGGCCACGCTCGCCTTTTTTGTCGCCATGTTCGTGGTCACCGGCGCCCTGATCCAATCCCAGACCTTGCAGCAATTGCTGGGCGAGATGCAAAACCATCTGGACGAGCCCCTGGTCACCGCCGCCATCAGCTTTTTGGCCAGCCAGGCGTTTTCCAACGTACCGGTGGTGGATATGTATCTGAAACTGCTGGAGGAAACGAGTGTTCCAAATTTGATGATGCTGGCGGCCGCATCGACGCTGGCGGGCAACGTCTTCATTATCTCGGCGGCCAGCAACGTGATCGTGGTGCAACAGGCCGAACGGTTTGGCGCGACGCCCTTTACCTTTCGGGAGTTTACCCGCGCGGTGCTGCCGGTCGGTTTGGTTTCGCTCGGATTGACCGTGGGATGGGTGCTTTTGTTTGCTGCCTTCGTTTAGATTTCCTCTCAGGACTTGAATGGAATCTGACGCCTGTGCTCTAAAAGGGTCACCAATTGCAGGCAGTTTTTGGCGGAAAATCGGAACGTCCGGCGGCCGTCGTTTTGACGAAAGAGAACGGATCAAATCAGGTCGCTGATGGGTTTGGGGAGGCTGGTTTGGCGATCGGTCGAAACACGGCATTCGGGCTGGAGCAACCGTCGGGGGAGGGGATTGAAAAACCGGCCGCCGGGCATTGGCACTGGTGTGTCGGCTCTCCATCGTTGTATTGCTCGGACCAGGCTTTTGAGATCTTAGGGCTGACAAAGCAGCCTGAGGTGCCGGTGGCCCGCTTGTTGGCCGCCGTAAATGGTCCGGATCGGGAACGCCTGCAAGGATTCCTCTACGACGCCCATGAGGGCGGAGACAGCGCTGAGATCCGTTTTGAAATCGATCGCGGCGGTGACCGGTTGCGCCAGCTCAGAATGACCGCCGCGCTGTGTCCAGGTCCCGAAGGTGCGGCCCCATCGTTGTTCGGCACGATCGAGGACATCACCGATTCGGTTGATTTTGCACAAAGGGCGAGCCAGCTAGACGGCATTCTCCGGGCGCTCTTGGTCCACACACCCCTTAGCCTTGCCGTTCGGGATCTTGAAGGTCGGTATTTGTATGTGGGCGAGCAATGCGCGCGGGATCTGGGGACAACGGCGGACCAGGCGATCGGCAAGAAGATCACCGATTTTTTCCCGGCCGACCAGGTCGGGCCGATTCTCGAGGCGGAGCGGCAGATCATCCGGACGGGGCAGCCGGTTTTCCATGATAACCCCACGAACACCGATGTGGATGCGGTGCCGGCGAGCAATCGGCGCTTTCCCATTCGAGACGCGGACGGCCGCCTTTTTGCCGTGGGGGCGGTTGCCAGCGACGTCTCCCAATGGCGCCGGGCCGAAGACGGGCGCCAAACCAACGAAGCCTATCTTCGGTCGCTGGTGGCGGCCAATCCGTCCTCGATCTTCCTGAAGGATTTAGAGGGCCGCTATGTGGTGATCAATTCGGCCTTTTCCGAGCTTTTGAGCCTTGAGGAAGAGGACATCATCGGCAAGCGGGTCGATGAACTGGGCATTTTTGATCAGGATTACATCGACGAGATCACCCGGTTTGACCAAGAGGTGATGCGCACGCGGCAGGTCATCCGACGCGAGTGCCGACCGAAGCTCCCCAGCGGGCGCCCGGTGATCACCATGCTGACCAAGTTTCCGATCCTTGACGCCAATGGCGACCTGACCGGGATCGGTTCCATGGAAACCGACATTACCCCGCAAAAGCAGGCCGAGCGCCAGCTGAGCATTAGCGAACAGCGCTTGCGCGACATTGCCGATGCCACCTCGGACTGGTTCTGGGAATTGGATGCGGATCTGCGTTTCAGCTACGTCTCGGCCCGTTACGAAGAGGTGGCGGGCGTGAGCCCGGGCCTGCTCTACGGCAAACGCTACGAAGACGTTTATTGGCGTTCGGCGGAGCGGCAGCCCGAACTTTGGAAGGCTTTTTTCAAGGCGGTCGCTGACAAAACGGATTTTAGCGACTTTGTGCACGATGACTTCCGTTGTGATGGGGTGCGCCGGGTCATTCAACACACCGGCAAGGCGATTTTCGACAGCACCGGGAACTTCGTCGGCTATCGTGGCGCCTCAACCGACATTACGGCGCGCAAGCAAGCCGAGGAAGCGTTGAAGGCCAGCGAAGCGCAGCTGCGGCATGCGCAAAAGATGGCGCGGATCGGCGTGTTCATCTGGGATGACGTGACCAATCACTGTGTTTTTTGCTCCGAAAGCCTCGCCGCCTTGGTGGGCTGCTCGGTCGCCCACTATATTGAATGCCGTGGCACCCAGGATATCTCAATCGGCTTTGTGCACCCGGATGACCGGGACCACTACGAAGAGGTGGTAGCGGCAGCCTTCGCGGGTGCGGCGCCCTATGACGTGGAGTACCGCTGCCGCAACGCCGCGGGTGAATACATCCATTGCCGGGAACTGGGGGAACCTGAACTGGATGAAAGCGGCCGGCAGATCCGCACGTTCGGCACGGTGCAAGACATTACGCTGGCCAAGCAGGCCGAGGTGGCCTTGCGCGAAAGCGAGGACCGCCTTGCCCAAGCGCAAAAGATGGAAGCCGTGGGACAGCTGACCGGCGGCGTGGACCACGATTTCAACAATCTGCTTTCGGTCATCCTCGGCAATGTGGAGCTGTTGGAAGAGCGGCTGGGCACCGGTGACCGGGCGGTTCAGGCGATTATCCGCGCGGCCACGCGGGGCTCGGAACTGACGGATCAGTTGCTCGCCTTTTCCCGGCGCCAGCCGCTCAGGCCCCGGGTCATCGATTTGGTCAAACTGGTGTTCGGCATGAAAAAGATGCTGTCGCGCACCTTGGGCAGCGACATCGAGATCGTGGTGGAGAGCGATCCTGACCTTTGGCGCGCCTTCGCCGATCCCGGGCAGTTGGAAAACGCCTTTCTCAATCTGGCCATCAACGCCCGCGATGCCATGCCCGACGGCGGCCGCTTGACGGTTTCTTGTACGAACTTGAGCGTCGGCAAGGACGGGGCGCCTCAGCAAATGGAAATCGCCGGGGGCGACTATGTGGTCCTGACCGTGGCCGACCAAGGCATGGGCATGGCGGCGGAGGTCGTATCCCGCGCCTTCGAGCCCTTTTTTACCACCAAGGAGGTGGGGCAGGGCAGCGGGCTCGGACTGTCCATGGTGTATGGTTTCGCCAAGCAGTCCAGCGGCGGCGTCACCATTAACAGCCAAAAGGGGCAAGGCACCCGGATCAAGCTCTTTTTGCCGCGGGTCAAGGACCCCACCTCTCGTCTTGATGACGGCGATGGCGAAGAGGATGACGTGCCACCCTGCGGTCACAACGAGCTTATCCTGGTCGTGGAAGACAGCCGGGATCTGCGCGTTTTGACCGTCAAGATGCTCGAGAGTCTGGGCTTTAGAGGCCTCGGCGTCGCCAGCGCCGATGAGGCCCGCCGTGCGCTCGATGGGGAAGAGCCGGTGGACTTGATCCTCTGCGATGTGCTTTTGCCCGGAGGTCTGAGCGGCCCCGACTTCATCCGCTCTCTCAGCAAGGCGCAGTCGGGGATCAAGGTCCTTTACATGTCGGGCTATTCAACTGAAAGCCTGGCCGAGGCGGGTCAGCTGGATTCCGGGTTCATGGTGCTCGGCAAGCCTTTCTCGTATGAGGACCTGGCAGCCGCGGTTTGCGGAGCACTGGCTTAAATCGGGGACGCCTTGTCGTCCGCCGTCACATACCGGTCGCAACCGCCTGGCATCGTTCGACGGGCCGAACGGCCTCAGTCCGGCACCTTGGCATCGGACTGCTGGCGGGCATAGGTGTTAAAGGCGCCCGCGTCTTCTTGCACGGTCTTGGATAGGGCATAGTGGGGGTTGGTGACCGTGCGCGAGACCCAATCGTAGAGGAAAGTCTGGAGCGCGACGGAGTCGAAATTACCGGTGATGGGATCGGCGTTGCGCTTGATCCAGCCGTCGACCAGGTCGTAGTAGCGGAAGGCGAACTCGATCTGCAGCCGGGAAGAATCGCTGGTCCCCGCGGTGCCGTGTTGCTGGGCCAGTGCGATCGCGGCTAAGCCTTTTTCCAGGGGCTCTTGAACGGCGTCGCTGTAGTGCAGCGGTGAGTCCCGCCCGCCGGCCTGGGCCGACAAGAGGGGAGACGCCGTGCAAACCAAGGTGGCCAAAGCCAGGTAGGCCGCGGTGTGGCTTGAGCGTCTTTTCAGCGGGCCTAAGTATTTGTTAATCGGGCCTAAGCAAGTGTTAATCCGGTAAGTGTCCCCCAAGGCACCCTCCTGCGAAATTGGGAAGGTTCCTTATAGGAAAACACGCTTAATGCGCGATTAATGGCGTCGTAAACGGTTGATTTTGGGCGTGGTATCAGAGGCTTAGCCGGGCTCCAGGTAGCTCTCCCAGAGGTCCAGATAGACCATGTCGGCGGGGTTTTCCGCATCGGCCCAAAGCTCGCCGGCAGGGAATCCCACCGTGTAGAGGGTTTCGCCCCGATCCTCGCCGATGGCCATGGCGTCGGGGAAAACGTGGCCGCCGTGGTCGGTATGTATCACCCCGGCGGCGCCGCAAACGTACTGGGGCAGACGGGTGTGGCCGCTGTTGCGATGGCGTTTGGCGCGGACGGGGTCGCCCGTTTTGAACAAGGGTCCGGTGCTGAGTGTCCGGTTAAAGGCCACCGGCGCCGCGGCGACGGCCGCCACTTGATCGGCGGTAATGGGCGCTGACACAGGGGTCGAATGGGCGGCGGTCCGTGACTTGCCGTCGGCCAGCTCGGCCACGTTGGCCACGCCCGAGTTCACCATCATGGCGGCATAGGTCTGCAGCCAGGAATCGTAATAGGGCCGGGACAGGTAATCCACGGCGTCGATCAGTTCCCGGCAGTGGCGGAACCAATCGATGGACCAGTCATCGGGCCGGCTCATGCTCCGCACCATGCCCAAAACCCGGCCTTCCCAGGCCTCGTGAAAGGCCTCTTCCCCTTCGTCGACGGCCACGGGGCCGAAACCCTGGCGGCCGCCCAGGTCGTGAATTCCGTCCATCAGCTTGGTCCTCCATGGGCGTTTCCGTCGGGGACCTTCAAGTCCCGTTCCGTGCCGATCATGGCGTTGCGGGTCACCAAGTCGGCCAGTCGCGCCTCGCTCCAGCCTTCCGTGCCGGCGGGCCTTTCCGGCACCACCAGATAGCGCAGCTCGGCCGTTGAGTCCCACACCTTGACCTGAACGTCCCCGTCCAGGTTAACGCCGAATTCGCGCAGGACGGCACGGGGCTCGCGCACCGCCCGTGCCCGGTAGGGAGCGGATTTGTACCATGTGGGGGGAATCCCCAGGATCGCCAGGGGATAACAGGAGCACAGGGTACAGACCACCATGTTGT
>JANQKX010000210.1 GCA_028280915.1 Kiloniellaceae bacterium | reverse complement strand
CGCCACCACCGCCACCGGGGCCGTATTCGGGCAGGCCCGTCACGGGGTGCTTGGAGCCACGGCCGCCCCGTTTCTTCAACAGCCTGGCCTCTCCGGGGGTGATGTGGGCCAGCACCTTGTCATCGCCACGGCCCAGGGACTGCAGGGCGCTGGCCAGCATGGGGATCTGCCGGACCAGTGTCGCGGCATCCGCCGGGCCGTGAATGGCCTCTTCCAAGGCGCGCCGCATCAGATGGGTGTGTCCGTTTTGCTTTCTCATCGTCCTTTTTCCCTCAATAGGGGTTTGCCTTCAGGTCGGTCATGACCTCCTTGGCGTAGGCATTCCGTTCCTCGGTCCAGAGGTCCAACAGCTCCCGTTTCAGGTCGCCGATGTCTTGCCAATCCCGCTTCATTTGCAGCTTGCCGATCCGGGCCTTGAAGCGTTGTTCCCGTTTCAGATCCCGGGCGTAGTCTTGCAGGTCCCGCAGGCTGGGCATGTTCACCACGGCCCGCATTTCCGCCGAGATGGCTTGCATCTGCTTGTTGGCCCGGCTGAGGTGGCCATAGGCGAGGTTGGCCGAGGTGTGCTCAATCTCGCCGGCGATCCCGGGCCGGTAGGTTTTATCCATATGGCGCATGGTGCGCCGGGCCTCGGTCGCCTCGCGGAGGACCTCGTAAAGCTCGGTGACGTGGCGTGAATGGCGCTGGGGCGTGCCCTGATAGAAGCGCCGGACCACCGGATACTGGTCGGCCCGAAGGCTTGGCGCATCGTCGAAAAACGCCGCGTCGGCGATGGTCAAGCCGTACATGGCCCAGGTGTTGAGATAGCCCCGAAGCAGCGCTTCCACTTGCGCCGGGCTGGCCTGGAAGGCCCGCGGCAGGTCCCGGGAGGCCTCGCCCATGGCCCGCAAGGTGGCCGAGCCATAGGGGCTGGAACGCGCCCAGGGCTGTAAGCTCTGCATGGCCTGGGTCTCGATGGGCCGGTCCAGAAAGCGATTGTGGTTGGCGAAGTTCTCGACCAGGGGCGAGGCAAATTGGGGGATGTAATCCAGCTTGAAGGTGTTGCGCAGCAGGCGCAGGGCGTCCTCGCCAACCTTGGCCGGCTGATCGTCCAGAAAGCGCTCAAGGCCCCGCTCGCCCAGGGAACTCAAGGCGCCCACCTCCCAGATCTTGGGATAGCGGAAATGGTGATAGCGCTCGTTGAGCGGCGGCAAGTCCGTCCCGGCCGCCTGGGCGTTCAGGGCTTCCCGGGTCGGAATGAAGAAATGCCAATGGGTGTCCTTGTCCCAATCTTCCAGATCATCATAGAGCGGGTTGCCCCGGTTGAGGGCGTAGAGCCCCATGGAGAGGGCGGCAATGGTGGCGGCCTTGGCCGCGATGGCCGCCCGGTTGGGGTCGTGGGCCAAGCCCCGATAGAGCCGGTCCATGCCCACCACGCCGGCCTTCAAAAACATCACCGTATCGTACATGAAGCCCAACGCCGGGCTGTCTCCCCGCATGGCGAAATCGGTCGAGACCTCGCGGGCCGAATAGGCCGCGTGACGGGGATGGGCACCGGCCTTTTGCGCCCGTTCGAACTCACCCAGGCGGGTGGACATCTCGAAGGCGTCGGCTAGGCGTTCCAGGGCATAGAGCACCTTGGCCGGCGTGTTGAGCACGGTCCTGAAGTCGATGCCCTTGGCGCCGTAGAAGCGGCCCATCTGGGTCTTGAAGGCGTCCTCATCGACCATGTAGGAGGAAAAGCCGCCGCCGTTGGCGATGAAGTCCTTATAGTTCTGATCCGTCGCCAAGCGGGATTTCATGCCCCTCAGACTGTCCAGGATCGGCCGGAAGCCATGACGGGACATCACCGTGCCCATGAGGGTGTCCCTGGCCAGGTTGGCGGCCATGAAATCTGCCGACAGGGTGATGGAGGTTTGCCCGATGCGCTTAGGCACGGACAGCAAGCGGATGATCCAGTGCTTGGTGGGCCGGTTCAGATGCTGCAGGGCGCTGAGCAACAGCGGGTCGGCCACCTCGTAGTATTCCGGCCGGCCGTCGCGCAGGGCCGCCACCACGTTGTGACCCATGGGTGCCTGGTTGTGCAGATAGAGGGATAGGGGGTTGCCCAGACCCCTCATGATCTGGTCAAGGAACTGCTGTTGCTCCACGGGCAAGGCCCGAATGTCCCTGATCCCCAGGCCTTCCAGAATGGCGCTTTCGATCTGGTCGGTCTCCACCCGGACCCGGCGGTCCTCGGTGGGGATCTTGGCCATGAAGCGGGCGCCGCCCTGTTTTTTGGCCAGATCCGCCACATCCAGGCGCGCCTCGTTGGTCAGGGACGCGCTGATCAGCATTTGGGCGTTGCCGATGATGTTGCCCAGGATGTCCCGCAAGTTCTCGGTGCCGCCGGTCAGGGCCTTGATGCCCCGCCAGTCGCCGGTAACGGCTTCCTTGGCGCCGGGCTGGCCCACCCGATGGAACGGCAGGTATTGGGTGCGCTGCCAGGCGCGGCGGGCCTCGGCGTTGATCAAGCCCTTGGCTTGGGCGAAGTCCAGAATGCCCTGGTTCCATTTCTGATACTCGGCAAAGGCCTGATGGAACTTGGGGCGGCCGAGGGCCAACATGGCGTCGATCTCGGCGCCGGTGAAGAGATGCTCCCGGCCTTGCCCCTTGAGTTCGCCGGCGGAGCGGCCCACCGCGTACATGAGAAAATCGTCCAGGTCGGAAGCGACCGGATCGAGGATGTCCTGCAGCCCCTTGCCCTCGAAACCGTGGGAGCCGTCCTTGTTGACCACGGGCACGCCGTAGAGCAAGGCGCCCTCGGTCAGGGCATGGCGGCCCCGGGTCAGGCGGGCCGTCTCATAGGCGCCCACGGGGCTGAGTTTTCCGGTCAAGCCCCGTTCCATCTTGGCAATGCCGTCCAGGTCATCCAGGGCGCGCTGGCGGAAGCGGGACCACAGGGACGTGAGGCCGTCATTGATGGGCTTGGCGACCCCGACCTTGGAGCGGGCGCGGCTCAGGGCGTCCTGGCCGAACCAGGCGTGCATGTCCTCTTGCGACTTCCTCAGCGCCGGGCCGTATGGGCTCCGGTTCAGGAAGTCCTCGAACCACTTGTAGAACCGGGGCGCCTTGGCCCGGGCCTGTTCCTTCTGGGTCGACCAGAGGCGCACGAATTCGGCAAAGCCTTCATAGACCTTGGACCGGTCGTAGGAGACGCCGCGCAGTTCCTCCTTGATGGCCTGATCCGTCTTCCATTGCCGGGAAATCTCCGGCACCCGGTCGTCCAGCAAATGCGCCATCTCATGGGCCGCCGTCTCGATGTCGTTGGCCCGCTTGGTCCGAACCTCTTCCAGGCGCGGCCGGTAGAAGCCCAGGACGCCCTTGCCCCTGACACGGCCCTCGTAGAGGGGCACGTTGAAGGCCTTGAACAGGGGGCGGAGCACGTCTTCACGGCGGATCGGCCGGGCCGGCGTCTTGCCCTCGACCCCGGCCTGCACAAAGCCCGTATAGTTGGCGCCGGGGCTCAGCGCCTGGCGGCTTTCGGCGATGCGGTGCATGCGCTCCACGAGCCCTGACGGGGGCATATCCGGGTGTGACTGGAAATTTTCACCATTCGGTGCTATATCTTGAGTGCCCGATACAGCTGAAAGTCGCTCAGGGCGTAAGCTACCGGTCGATGGGTCCGCCTGTCGGATGGGGCGTTCAGTGGGGTTGGCGCCGGGGTCCACG
>JANQKX010000187.1 GCA_028280915.1 Kiloniellaceae bacterium | reverse complement strand
GGCGTCCAGACGCAATAAAATCTGCTCGCCCTCACCCGCCACGGGCTGGACCGCCTGCCACATGAAGGCCGGGAAGGTGATCAAGGTGCCGGCCGCCGGCGCGATACCGCGCACCCTGGCTTGCCCATCGTTGTAGAGACTGGCACGGGCCCGGCCCAGTTCGATGCTTCCCGCCGCCGTGCTTTGATCACCGGGAGCCTGCGCCACGTAGATCCCGCTCAGCCAAGCGCCGTGGCCCACGCGCGGCGCTTGGGCCCCGTCCTGCCACAGCTTGATACCCCGTGCCTGGACTGTCACGCCGCCGGGCGCGTGAGCGGCGAAGGGATGGTCGCTGCCGGTTGGCAAATCCGCCCTGCGCCGGGCCGCCTCGGCTTGAAAGGCCTCCAAGAGAAGCTGCAGGGCGGGGCGGTCGCTGTTCCCCAGCTCTTGCGTCGCTAAACCGTTCTGAAGCTCCGCGTTTTGCGCCAAGCTGGGATGGCTGTTTACAAAGGCGGCCAGATCGCCGTTGAAGGAGTCCAGATCGGCAAAACCTTCCGGGCAGGCCAGCGTCGTTACCGTGACCAGGCCGTCCAGATCCATCAGGCGGCGCTCGGCTTCCCCATCCCCCACTTCCAAAAGGGCGATCGCCTTGAAAGCAAGGCCTTGCGCATCACCGGGGTGCTGGGCCAACAGTCCGTCGACGGTGTCCAAGGCGGCGTGAGGCTCGCCGGTTTCCAGCAAAATGCGCGTCAAGTAATAGCGGGCCGCACGATCATCCGGGTCCAGGTTGACCAGGTTTTGAAAGCAAACCCGCGCCGCTTCCTTGTCGCCGGCCAAAAGGCGGAGTTTGCCCAAATTGGCATGGGCGGCGGTCAGTTCCGGGTCGAGCCGAATGGCCTCTTCAAATGCCGCGGCCGCCTCGGCGTGACGGTTCGTCAGGTGCAGCAACATGCCCAGATTGTCATGGGCCTTGGCATTGTCCGGTGCCACGTGCAGCGCTTGACGGATGCATTGTTCCGCCGCCAGGGCATCCCCTTCCTGCAGGCGCATCACGCCCAAAAGCCGCAGCGCATCGGCGTTGTTGGGTTCCTGCTGCAGAATCTCCTGATAAGCCTCCCTGGCGCTCTCGGCTTGCCCGGATTTATGCAGTTCGATCGCCCGATCGATGGCATCGGCCCCGATTTGCATGGCAAATGACTCCTTTTTGATACCATGAATGTTTCCGGTCGCGCCTTAACATAGGCGCCCCCGCGCCGTCCAGGCCTCAACCGGATCGGGTCCTGCCTCCTGCCGGGGGAGGGACAAATTCCACACAACAAATTAAGGTCCGTGGTTGATTGACCCCAAACATTCGCAACAACCACCAAATCCAAATTGGAATATTATAAATTAATGAAGTGAGATTTTATCCCTCACATCTTGCGATTGCGCACTATGTACAGCAATAAACAGCTTAGCTGATTACAATATTCTCCAAAGTTAACATTCATTAACAGCGATCCATCAAATTTTGACCAATTGTTTTATTCGTTAAAAAATCCCTAACAGATCTTGTTATTTGTACTTTTATACAGTAATTCCCCATGTTAGGGTTTGAATGAAAGTGCACCCAATTGCCGGCGCATGGTCGCGCTAGCAAACGAACAGAAGACTAGTAAAAGACTGAAGACTAGTAAGACTAGGGGGATACCTGATGAACAGAGTTACGACAATATTGGCGTCCGTCGTGATGACGTCCATGCTGGCGGCCTGCGGTAGCGAATTGCATAAGGCGGAAGGCCTCACGCCCGAGGGCGACGAGTTCACCGCCGGCCTTTATGGCGGATACCTGGAGCTGGCTGAAAGCGAATATAGCGAAGGCAACTACACCCAGTCGGACGTTTTCGCCGATCAGGCGATCAGCGCGGCCGGCGGTACCACGGTGATGCCCAACGAGGTGGACCCGTCCCGCATGGCGGAGGACAAGGTGGGCACGCTGACGGCCGCACGCGACCGTCTCCTCACCGCGTTGGACGACGGCGGCCGGGAAGAACAGCCGACCCTGGCGGCTTTGTCCCAGTCCACCTACGAGTGCTGGCTGCACGAACAGACCGAAGGCTGGCAGATGGACCAGATCGAGGCCTGTAAGGCGGACTATTTCGCCTCCATCAACGAGCTGGAAGCGGCCATGGCGCCGGCGCCCGTCGTCGCGGCGGTCGCGGCCACCGCCGTGGTGGAAGACATCCGCGCCCTGGCCTATTTCGACTTCGATTCCTCGGCCATCTCCGAAGAAGGCCAGCAGGCCATCGATCTGATCGTTGCCGAGGCGCTGGCCAATCCGGAAACGACCGTGCGGATCGTTGCCCACACCGACACGGTGGGGCCGGTCGACTACAATCAGTCCCTGTCCGAACGGCGCGCCAACGCGGTCATCGGCAGCCTGGTTCAAGGCGGCGTCACGCCGGACCGCATCGTCTCCGAGGCGGTCGGCAAGACCCAGCCCCTGGTGGATACCGGCGACCAAGTGCGCTCCCAGGCCAACCGGGTCGCGGTCATCGACCTGATGTAACAGCCGGCTTGCGGATCAGACAAACCGATCCAAAACCTGTTGGCACAATTAAAGGCCCCTCGCAATTGGCGGGGGGCCTTTTTCTTTGGCGCCGGATTTGTGTCGAGACGGATGTTTATTTTTCGCCGCTGTAGGACTTGGCGATGCTCTTCATCACTTCGCTGGCCAGATGCCGCAGCTCGTCGCTTTCCAGGGCATAAAAATAGCGCAGCAGTTTGAGCGATTCGTCGTTTTGAAAGGCATCGGCCGGCAGGTCGGGCGCGCCCGTGTCCACTTGCGGGGCGGTCTGCCCCTGCGCCGCGGCATCGGCCGCTTCAAAAAAGAATTCCATCGAGACGCCGAGGACCTGAGCCAGGCGGTAAAGGCGGCTGGCGCTGACCCGATTGGCGCCTTGCTCGTACTTCTGCACCTGCTGAAAGGTGACCGACAGGTTGGCCGCCAACTGCTCTTGGCTGAGGCCCAGCAACATGCGGCGCCCGCGAATTTGCCGGCCGACCGACACATCCACCGGATGGGGCCCCATCCCGCGGCCGCCCCCCTTTTCCAAGCGAGGCACGGCCCGTCGCTTGACAGCCTTGTTTTCCAAAATCTCCCCCAACAATCAGGAACAGTACCTTCCGCCGCACCAAGACCACCGTCTTTTTGGTGCAACAAATTTCAACATATCCCCAAAACCGTGCACAAACAAGAATTGAGCGACACGTCAAGGCAAAATCTTGGAAAGCATTTTTCCCCTTGAAGGCGAAAGGGAAATGCGGCAGTCCCGTCCGACCCCGGCAAGTGGGCCGTTCTGAACGAATCAGTTCCCGGTCCTAAAGGCCCAATACCAGTTGCCAGGCCACACCGATCGCCGCACAGATCCCCAGGGTGGTGAGCATGCCCCATTTGAGGACAAAAATGCAGACCCCGGCGACCAGGGCAATGGCCACAGCGGCCAGGTTCACGCTGCTCAAGACCGGCACCTCGGTGGCAAGCAGCCCAAAGGTCACGGGCTCAAGCTCGCCGAACAGAACCCGCAGCGCGAACCACAGGGCCAGATTGGCGATCACCCCCACCACGGCCGCGGTGATGGCCGACAAGGCGCCGGACAGGGCGGGTTTGTTCTGCAGCTTTTCGATGGCCGGCGCGCCGAGAAAAACGAAGGCAAAACACGGCGCGAAGGTGACCCAGAGGGTAAGCCCGGCCGCGAGCATACCGCCCAACAAGCCGGAGGGGCCCGAGGGCGTGCCGTAGCCGGCCAAAAATCCCACGAACTGCAGGACCAGGATCAGAGGGCCCGGCGTGGTTTCGGCCAGCCCCAGGCCGGTCAGCATTTCGTTGGCCGAGAGCCAGGCATAGCCCTCCACCGCTTCCTGGGCCACATAGGCCAAGACCGCGTAGGCCCCACCGAAAGTCACCACGGCCATCTTCGAGAAAAACCAGGCCACATCGCTGTAGAGCGAGGAAAACGGCAGCAAAAGCAGCACCGGCACAGCCCAGGCGACCAGGGCCAGACCGCCGGCCCGCCGGGCGCCGCGGGCCAGACGATCGCCCCGAACCGGATCGGCCTGCAGCAGGCGGTCGACCACCACCGAAGCGGCATCCTGCTCCGGACCTGCGGCCTTGGCGGCAAAGTGTCCATGCAAAAGAGCCCCAACGGCGGCCGCGCCGAGCACCACGAAGGGAAAGGGCACGTCGAAAAAAAACAACGCGGCGAAGGCGGCGACGGCCAGACCCCAGGAGACCGCCCCTTTGAGGGCGCGTCCCGCCACCTTGAACAAAGCGGAAAAGACAATGACCAACACGGCGCACTTCAGACCGAAAAACAGGGCGCTGACCACCGGCACGTCCCCGGCCACCACAAAGATGACGGAGAGCGCCATCATCACCATGGCGCCGGGCAGGAC
>JANQKX010000075.1 GCA_028280915.1 Kiloniellaceae bacterium | reverse complement strand
CCAGGCCGGCAAGCGCCACCGGCGCCCCTGATCGTCGATCCAAGCAGCCACCAACTTGCGCGCGGCCCGCCGCGCCCCGTCACCGCCCGACGCCCTCAGATCGCGCAGCCAGTCAAAACCGTGCAGCGCCGCCAGCCACGGCGTCGGGGCACCGCGCGGCGCCCAAAAGGGCTCCGGGTCGTCGATCGTCCGGCCCAGCAGGGTCACTTGACCCTTAATCAGGCCGGTACCCAAGGCAGCGGTCCCGGGCCAGGGGTCCGGCGGCGCAATCAAAAGGTCCGTGGCCCGACCCGACGCCCAGGCGCCGCTGATGCTGGGCAAATGGAAAAACGGCCGCTTCAGCCAATAGGCGGTGCGGGACAGCAGCAATCCCCGGGGCAGCAAACGCAACGCGATTAGCCGGTCCCGGCGATCTTGGCCGAAAAGGCCTTGGGGCAGCCAGTGATCCCGCCGGGCGGCGACCGCGGCGCCCCCGCCCTCCTCGACGGCGCTCATGTGTCACCCCTCAGGCGCTTGATGTTGGCACCATAGGCATCCGGGCCGCCCTTGAAGGTAGCGGTGCCCGCCACCAGCACATCCGCCCCCGCGGCAATGGCTTGGGGCGCTGTCTCGAAGTTGATGCCCCCATCCACCTCCAACTCGATTGACCGGCCGGTCTCGTCGATCTTCCGCCGCAGCGCCGCCAGCTTTTTGAGCGCGCCGGGGATGAACTTCTGTCCACCGAAACCAGGGTTCACCGACATCACCAGGATCAGATCCACATCTTCCAGAACGTGATCCACCACGGTCACCGGCGTGGCCGGGTTCAAAACCACACCCGCCTTCTTGCCCAGCCCCTTGATCAGCTGCAGGCTACGATGCAGATGGGCCCCCGCCTCCGGGTGCAGGGAGATAATGTCCGCACCGGCCTTGGCAAAACCTTCGATGAAGGGATCGACGGGCGAGATCATCAAATGAACATCAAACGGCAGATCGGAGTGGGGCCGAAGCGCGGCGACCACCTCCGGGCCGATGGTGATGTTGGGCACAAAGTGGCCGTCCATCACGTCAATATGAACGTAGTCGGCGCCCGCGGCGCTGATGGCGCGGACCTCTTCGCCCAGGCGGGAAAAATCGGAAGCGAGTATGGAAGGGGCTATCTTGACGGGCTGCGGCATGATCACCGTTTAAAAAATGAAACAAAAACGTCCGAGCAACGATCACCCTTCGCCTGTCCTTAGGCGCCCCACCCCGGGCCCCCGAGCCACCCGATCCTCACCTTTCAACTCCCATAAATGGAGATGAGATGTGAGTGAAGAATAACCGGCCGCATATCCGCTACCTGCGACGCGAGGATTCGTGATTCGCATCTTTGGTATCAGTAAGAAGCCAAGGCATCAAGTTAAAGGGCCGAATTAAATTTCTCTATTATTGTGGTTCATCTTGGCCGGCCAAATCACCGGCCTGGGCGCCTAGAAAAGCCGCCTAGAGCCGCAACAATCGGCAAGCATAAAAGCCATCCATGCCGCCCCGTTCCGCCAGATGGCAAGGCAGGCTGCGAAAGTCCCCCTCGGGGGTGAGCAGCTCCGCCAGGCCAAACACCTCCGCGGGCGTCAGGGGCTGGCGGGCCACGGGCAAATCCGACGCCAGCAGGCCCGCGACCTGATCGGGGCCTTCCTCGGGCTGCAGGGAACACACCGCGTAAACCAGGCGGCCGCCGGGCCGCAGCATCTCCACCCCCGCGCGCAGCAGGCGGGCTTGACTGTCCCGCAGTGCCGCGAGCCCTTCGGCCTGTTTAAGGTGCAGCACGTCGGGATGGCGGCGGATGGTGCCCGTGGCGCTGCAGGGCGCGTCCAAGAGGACCCCGTCCACCGCCTCTTGCGGGCGCCAGCTCTCCCCCGCCACCGCTTCCGTCCGCACCGTCAGGTTCAGGCGGGCCATGTTTTCCCGCAAGCGCGCCAGCCGGGCCGGCACCTTATCGATGGCCGTGACATCGGCCCCTTGCGCCGCCATCAGGGCCGTCTTGCCGCCCGGCGCGGCGCAGAGGTCCACGATCCGCTCGCCCTGTTGAGCGCCCATGATCTGCGCCACCATGGCGGCGGCCATGTCCTGCACCCACCAGGCCCCCTCGGCGAAACCGGGCAGCTGGGCCACGTCGCCCCGTGCCTCCCGCAGGCGGATGGTCCCGTTGGGCATGACACTGCCGTCCAGCCGGGCCGCCCAGTCCTCGGGTCCGGTCTTGGCGGTCACATCCAAGGGCGCTTCGGCGAGCTGTGCCGTGGCGATGCGGCGCGCGGTATCGCCGCCGTAAGCCGTCTCCCAAGCGCGCCACAGCCAGTCCGGCGTATTGAGACGGGCCCCGTCCTGATCGGCCACCAGGGCCGCTCCCTCCCGGGCCAGGCGGCGCAGAATGGCGTTGATCAGACCCTTTTGCCCGGCCAGGCGCGGATGCCGGGCCAGGGCCAGGGTGGTGCTGACCGCCGCGTGGGCGGGTGTCTCAAGGAACAAGAGCTGCACGGCGCCCAGGCGCAACAGATTGCGCACGCCGGCCTGCTTGGCGGGCAAAGGTTTGGCCAGGCAATGGTCGATCGCCCCGTCCACCTGGCCCAGGCGGCGCAGCAAGGTGGCCGCCAGGCGCCGGGCAAAGGCCCGGTCCCGGTCGCTCAAGGCGGCAAGATCACGGCTGCCCTGGAGTTGGTGGTCCAGGGTCAGTTGCCGCTGCATGACACCCTCGAACAGCGCCAGCGCCACCGCGCGGGGGTTTTTGTCCTTGCTCATGAAGTCGCCAAAAGGCCCACCGGAGTTTAAAGAGGCCCCTTGCTAGGGCGTCGCCGCTCTAACGTCAAGCCGTCCACCCTTGGTGCCCTGCCGAGATCACCCCCAGGGCCGCTGCACCGCCGGGCCCGATTGGCCGGCCATGGCCCGCAGGCGCTCGATGCGGTTGCGGGTATTGGGGTGGGTGGAAAACAGGCTGTCCACCTTGTGGGCGTGCAGGGGATTGATGATAAACATGTGGGCGGTGGCCGGATTGCGCTCCGCCGGCTGGTTGTCGATGCCCTGGGCCGCCCGCTCGATCTTTTCCAGGGCCGAGGCCAGCCACAAGGGGCGGCCGGAGATCTCAGCACCCATCCGGTCGGCTTCGTACTCCCGGGAGCGGGAGATGGCCATCTGCACCAGCATGGCGGCCAAAGGGGCCAGGATGGCCGCCAAGACCCCCACGATGCCGAGCGGGTTGTTGCGGTTGCCGCCGAAAAACAGACCGAACTGGGCCAGCATGGAAATGGCGCCGGCGATGGTCGCCGTGATGGTCATGATCAAGGTGTCGCGGTTTTTCACATGGGCCAGCTCGTGGGCCATGACCCCCGCCACCTCCTCGTCGCTCAAGCGCTGCAACAGGCCCGTGGTCGCCGCCACCGCCGCGTTTTCCGGGTTGCGCCCGGTGGCGAAGGCATTGGGCTGGGGGTTGTCCATGATGTAGACCTTGGGCATGGGCAGCTCGGCGTTTTGCGCCAGTTGCTCCACCATGCCGTAAAATCCGGGGGCGCTGTTGCGGTCCACCTGGCGCGCGCCGTACATGCGCAGCACCATCTTGTCCGAGGACCAATAGGCAAAGAAGTTCATGCCGAGCGCGATCAAAAAGGCGATGATCATGCCCTGCTCGCCGCCGATCATGAATCCGACGGCGCAAAACAGTGCCGTCAGCCCGGCCAAAAGTATTGCTGTGCGTAGGTAACTCATGCCCATCAAGTAAGAGGCGACACCGTCGCCTTCAAGCCTTCCCGGGACACAAGGCAACCTGCCGGACTTGTCAAACTAGGCGCCGAGACCCTATCTTTTGTCCATGGAAAGAGAGTTCAAAATGCACCGCGCCGTCACGCCCACACGGGCCAAATCGGCGCCCCGACCGGCCCCGCGGCGCGTTACCCCCCAAGACCTGGATCAGGCGGCGGAAAAACTTACCGAGCCCGCCAAACCGAAAGAACTGGACTGGCGCCAATGGCCCAAGGAACTGGGCGGCCCCAAAGGCCCAGAGCCCACCCGCTACGGCGATTGGGAAAACAAAGGCATCTGCAGCGACTTCTAGCCGCGTTGCGGCCGCTTAATTGGATTTGTTGCGGAGGGACCAAAAGCGGCGGTACGGTTTATGGCGGCAAGCCGCCGTTTAGCCTTGATCGATGAACGGCGCCAAAATCAGCCAGACACTCAAAAGGACCCAGGTGCCGATCAAGGCCCAATAGAGCACAGGCGCGGTGGTTCGAGAAACCGGCTCGATGAAATCGGCCCGTCCCGACTTGATGGCCAGCCAGGTCCACAGCAGGAACAAAACGCCCCAGAAGGGCTGGAAATCCAGGGCTACCGCGAGCCAGATGCACCCCAGACCCAACATCGCCTTCCAAGCCAAAGGCACCGACGGCCGTCCGCCCCTTTGTTTAGGCGCCGGGGCGACCTGCCCCACTTGTGCCAACGGCCGGATCATAAAGTGAGCCCCTTGGCGGTCGGCGACCAAGGCCCTGCCGTCTTCGAACTCGGTAAAGACCTGGCCGTCCATTTCGGCGAGCCTGGCGAGTGTCTGCGCTTTTGACGCCACGGCAAAACACGGCATCCAGTAGCGAAACGTGCCGCGCACCTGCTCGGGGACTTCCTCGGCGCGCGCGACCAGCGTGCCGTCCTTGTGGCGCACGTCGAACACACGCCAGGGATCTGCGCCGGTTTCCTGGAAGGTCCAGCCGAACAAATCCTGATAAAAATTGTCGATGAGGCCTATGTCCGGCACGTGATGGTAACGCAGCTCGACGGCACCGGCCGTACCGGTCGCTTGCCGGATCTCGGGACCCTCGTAGACGGTGAACCCGGCCCCGGAAGGATCACGGATCAGCGCAACCCGCGCGTCCTCGTTAAAGGACTGGGGCTCCACTTCAATGATGGCGCCTTCGTGTTTCCGGGCCGCCTCCACCGTCTGGTCGATGTCGCGCACCCGCACATAGGACATCCAAAACGAAGGCATCTTGATTTCGATGAAGCGCTGCGGCATGGGGAAAATCGCCGCGCATTGCGCCCCGTTCAGGCCGGCGAAATCATAACTCCCGTCACCATCGAAGGACCAGCCAAGCAAGGCCCCATAGTCCTGCTTGGCGGTTGCCATGTCGTAGGTAGAGAGATCGTTCCAAACGAATTTTTCAAAGCTCATGGCGCGCCGGCTTTCTCTCGGTTAGCCGCGTACTCTATGGCAAGGCATCGAACCGCGGCAACTCGCCGGGGACGGGTATCCGCCGTGAAACGGCAGATACCCTATTTTTTATGACTCCGTCACTCCCTTGCGAACCGAAGCGCCATGCATTGCAGAGCGAACAAGAGCGCGAGTGGCGCATATCCCATCACGGGCGACCGCGCGGCCAGGGCGCCAACGACGAGCGGTCCAAGCACGTATCCCGCGCCCCAGAAAAAATAGTAGCCGCCGGATATGGCCCCTTTAAAGTCATCGGACACACAGTCGTTCAGCTCCGAAATGGAAGCGACACAGAAGATGCCCAGTCCGATGCTTGCCAGCCCCAGGGGGATGAAAACAAAAAGACCCGGGACAAAGGGGAAAACCGCCATGCCAAAAGCGGGTAGTGCCATTCCCCACAGCAGAAAACCCTGCCGCCCCATGCGATCGGATAGGGGGCCGGCGATGATCTGAGAAAAACTGACCGCGGCATAAAACAGGATGAAAAGCGCGCTGATGGCAACGCTGCCGAACCCGTGGCTGTCGGTAAGTGAAATGGGCAGCACGCTCACGAAAAGGCCGTATCCGGCCCCGTAAAGTAACACGCCGACCAGCACGACAACGGGCCTTTTTTCGCGAAACACGGCGCAGAACTGTCCGAAGGACCTTTTGACTGGCGTGCATGTGAGCGGAACGGTTTTGAGGAAAATCAACACCGTCAATCCGGCCGCAAAACAAAGTCCGGCAAAGATCAGGAAGGGCCAAGAACTCCGGCCATCGGGCGTCACGACCAGGCCCAAAATCGGCCCCAGCATCAGGCCGATGTGAATGGCCGCGTTGTAAATGCCAATGGCGCGGCCTTTGTCGGCCGGATAGGCCAATGACAGCACCGCGGGCCCGAGCGCCCAGACCGGTGCTTCGCCCAGGCCTTGGATGGCCCGGCCCAGATAGACACCACCTGCCGTTTCGGACAGGAAAAACACGAGCCCCGAAAGGCCGCACAAAAGATAGCCCGCAACCAGAATGCCTTTGGCCCCGAGCCAGTCCGACAGGATGCCGACGGGGAGCTGCGCCAACAAATAGGCCAGTGCGAAGACCGCGGCGATCAAGCCGACGCTTTCCAGCGTACCGGTCATTTCATAAACGCGCTGCGGCAATAGCGCCACGATCATACCGACGCCGACCATCATCAGCGTCGCGGACAGACTAAGAACAATAAGCGGTGACACCTTAAACATGAGATTCGACCTCTCAACGAGCGCACAGCCAGCAACCGGCGCGCGGGACCCTTGGCCAGGCGCATCTTCACGGCTGCGGCGTTAGATAAATTTTAGAGAAGAGGGATTGCCACGCGTGCCCGTCCCGACCCTTTGGCAGGGCAGGCGTAAAGGGCAGGCCGTGGCCTTCAAAACCCTCAATAAGGCGTCTGACCCGCGCGCGTTAAAAAGCGCGGCGGCGCCTTACGTCGCGAGAGGCGGAGGCGAAACTGAAAAAATGGAGATAACCGGTTTCATCGAACCACTTAAAAAACCAAGGAGCAGAGTCGCAATAGCATTTCCCAATCCGATAAGAAATGCAAGTCGTCTTAACTGGGTTTTGCGGCCCGCTGATCTTTGGTCTAGATTACGGAGAACCTTGAAATTTCCAATGTGGGTCTCGGCCAATGGTCGCCATGACGGTCGAGTTGCGAAGTGTGGAAGGCACCGAGGCCGCGATGGGTTGGGCTGGCGGGCACACCATTGTGGTCGACCGGCCCGACGGCAAGGCCGGGGGCCTCGGGCTGGGATTTAACGGCGCTCAATTGCTTGCCTTGGCCATCGGCGGCTGTTTCTGCAATGACCTGCGGTATGTTGCGGCCGAGATGGATGTCAGCCTGAGCAGCATTTCGGTCAGCGTCACCGTCGAATTGGACGGCGAGCCTTTGATCGCCACCGCCGCGACGATGTCGGTTCAGTGCACAGTGGCGGATGGTTCCGATCCAACGCCGGTCATCGAAAGAGCCCAAGGCAGCTGCATGGTCAGTAACTCGCTGGCCAGAGGCATTCCGGTTTCCATCGAAACAACCGGCTAGGGTCATACGGGGCTTCCGCTCGTACCCCTGGCCTCTACCAATCAAACAGCCTTGCCGCTGGCAGGCTTGCAAGTGGCTCGCCAATTTGATCAAAATGGGAGGAATTGAAGAACCACTTTTCAGGGGGCGCGATCCCGGATGCCCGCCGCCGGAAGCCGCAACAAGCGGGGCTTGTCCACCGCCTTGGTCTCCTTGTCCTTGGACCGGGAGCTTGCCACCTCGCTGCAGGATCAGCTGTTCGATCAGCTGCGCGACCTCATCCTGGGCGGCCGCCTCTCCGCCGGGTCGCGGCTGCCCTCGACCCGTATCATCGCCGGCGAATTGGATTGCTCCCGCAACACGGCAGTCAACGCCTATGACCGGCTTTTCGCCGAAGGCTATCTGGAAAGCCGCGCCGGCTCGGGCACCTATGTGGCCAACGTCTTGCCCGAGGAGCTGCTGAACCCGGACGAGCCTGCCGGCCCGGCCTCTTCATCAACCGCCGTTCCCGGCGCCAGCAGCCATGCCCTCGACCTCTCCCGGCGGGGCCAGGCCCTGCTCGGACTGAACCGGAGCGGCCCGGGGGCCACGGGCGCTTTTGCCCTGGGCACGCCGGAGATCGAGCGTTTTCCCTTCGATGTGTGGACCCGGCTGCTGGCCCGGGCCTGGCGCCGG
>JANQKX010000070.1 GCA_028280915.1 Kiloniellaceae bacterium | reverse complement strand
CCGGCGCCATGGCGCCCGAGGGGATGAAGGGGGTGACGATGCAGGCCTGGTTGTGGCGGGCATAGACCTTCAGGGCCCCCAGCATGGTATCGTCGAAGGTCATGGGCGAATTGGCGTTGATCAAGCTGACCATGACCGTGTTGTTTTCCACAAAGTCGTCGCCGAACACGATCTTGGCCATGGCCACGCTGTCCTCGGCCCGCTCGGGCGCGGTGACCGAGCCCATGAAGGGCATGTCCGAATAGCGCAGATGGCTGTAGATCATGTCCAGGTGGCGCTTGTTGACCGGAATGTCCACGGGCTCGCAAACCGTGCCGCCCGAATGGTGGATGGCCGGCGCCTCATAGGCCAGCTTCACGAAATTGCGGAAATCCTCGATGGTAGCATAGCGCCGCCCCTGCTCCAGGTCGCGCACGAAAGGCGGGCCGTACACCGGGGCGAACACCGTGTTGCGGCCGCCGATTTGCACGGAGCGGGCCGGATTACGGGCGTGCTGGGTGAACTCGGTGGGAATGGTCTCGCACAGCTTGCGGCACAGGCCGCGGGGAAAGCGCACCCGCTCCCCCTGCACGTCGGCGCCCCCGTCCCGCCAGATCTGCAAGGCCTCCGGATCGTCGCGAAACTCGATGCCGATTTCCTCCAGCACCGTTTCCGCATTGTGCTCAATGAGCTCCAAGGCTTCCAAGTTCAGGGGCTCGAAATAGGGGATCTTGCGTTGGATATAGCCTTGCTTGACGGCCTGGCCGCCGCTCCGCCGCGCGCGCCGGGCATCGGCGCCGCCCCGGCTACGCCGTTGCCGGCGTTCTGGTGCCTCTGTTTCGCTCATCTCTCTGACCCAAAAGTTAGCGTGGCCCCGGGCAGCGCCGCCCCCGCGCTTTCAGGGCGCAGAAGCGAAGACCGCTGCCACAGATATGACTTGAATTATTTCACCCGCCTTGCCCTGCTCTGTCGCGGCGGCGACGGGGAACCTCGTAACCGCGCCCTTGCCGCGGGCTCTGCTCCCGGCGCCGGCGGGCGCCAGGGATTTATGGGGGAATTCAGGTCGGGGAATTGCCGAGATGCTTGGCGAAATCCCGCGGCCCTGGCGCCGTCGCAAAGCGGGGCCAAACGAAAATTTAGTCAAACATTTCTGTAAAATGTATTATTTCACAGGTTCTGTTGCGGATTTTCACCCCCCGGGATATAATCTCTTTTCGTTTTACGACCGCCATGGGATTGGCGTAGGAACAGCCTGGCCCGAAAAGCCGATCGAATTTTATTGCGGCCAAAGCGTTGGCTCTTGAAAGGATCTTCACCCATGTCCGACCGCCTGCAGAAAATGCTCGCCGAGCGCCCCTATATCCTGGCGGACGGGGCGACGGGCACAAACTTCTTTGCCCTCGGCCTGCAGCATGGGGACGCGCCGGAGCTGTGGAACCTGGACGCACCGGAAAAGGTGATCCAGCATTACCGCTCCTTCATCGACGCGGGCTCCGATCTGATCCTGACCAACACCTTCGGCGGCACCCGCAACCGTTTGAAGCTGCACAAGGCCGAGGACCTGTGCCACGACATCAACCGGCGCGCCGCCGAGCTGGCCCGGGAAGCCTGCCAGGCCGCCGGCCGGCCCGAGGTGATCATTGCCGGCTCCATCGGCCCCACCGGCGACCTCTTCGAGCCCTTGGGGCCGCTCACCATCGAAAAGGGCATGGAAGCCTTTGCCGAGCAGGCCCGGGGCCTGGCCGAGGGCGGCGCCGACGTGTTGTGGATCGAGACCCTGTCGTCCATCGACGAGGTCAAGGCCGCGGTCAGCGGCGCGGCCACCACCGGTCTGCCCCTGGTGGTCACCTTGAGCTTTGATACCAACGGGCGCACCATGATGGGCGTCACCCCGGGGCAGATGGCCGAGCTGACCCAGCAACTGCACCCCAATCCCATTGCCTTCGGCGGCAATTGCGGCACCGGCGCG
Source organism: Kiloniellaceae bacterium (assembly GCA_028280915.1). GTDB lineage: Bacteria > Pseudomonadota > Alphaproteobacteria > Kiloniellales > Kiloniellaceae > JANQKX01. The sequence continues at coordinate 193 of JANQKX010000070.1, read as the reverse complement.
TCCGAATTGGTGGCCGCCCTCTTGAACATGAGCGAAAACGCGTCGGACGACGCGGTCATCGTGGCCAAGAGCAACTGCGGCATCCCCGAATACGTGGACGGCGAGGTGGTTTACAACGGCACGCCCGAGCTGATGGCGGACTATGTCCGCCTGGCGGTGGATTGCGGCGCCCGGATCATCGGCGGCTGCTGCG
>JANQKX010000060.1 GCA_028280915.1 Kiloniellaceae bacterium | reverse complement strand
CCGACTTGCCCGGCGCCGTACTTTTCGCCTGCACCCACAACGCGATCCGTTCGCCCATGGGGGAGGGACTGCTCAAGCACCTGCTCGGGCACCGGATCTATGTGGATTCCGCCGGGGTCAGAGCCAAGGAGATCGACGGTTTCGTGGTCGAGGTGATGAACGAAATCGGCATCGATCTATCCCGGCACAAATGCAAATCCTTCGATGATCTGGAAGACTCTTACTACGACTTGATCGTGTCCTTGTCGCCGGAGGCCCAGCACAAGGCGGTGGACATGACCCGCACCATGGCCTGCGAGGTTGAGTTCTGGAATACCTTCGACCCCTCCATGGTGGAGGGCAGCCGCGCCGTTCGTTTGGACGCCTATCGTCAGGTCCGGGACCAGCTCAAAAAACGCATCGAGGCCCGTTTTGCCTTGGATCTGAAGCCCTCGGATCAATGACCTTGAAGCTCATCGGGCCGATTTCCGAAGGTTCTTCTTGACATTTTGGCCGGTACGTCCAGTTATTTCACCCGCCCGGGTCCTTTCGTGAAGGGGCCTTTTTGCATGCGGGCCGGTTATGTATAGTGCGCGCACGGCGGATCGGGCCGCCAATGCAGCAACAATTAGAGGATCGAAATCGCTAAGTATGGCCAAAGAGGATTTACTCGAGTTCCAAGGGACGGTCACCGAACTTCTGCCCAACGCCATGTTCCGGGTGAAGCTGGACAATGACCACGAAGTCTTGGCGCACACTGCCGGAAAGATGCGCAAGCACCGCATTCGCGTGCTGGCGGGCGACCGGGTCACCGTCGAAATGACGCCCTATGATTTGACCAAGGGGCGGATTACCTTCCGTTTCAAATAAACGATTTTTCTGAGCAAAGGCCCGTAGATGACGGCGAATTGCGCGGAGGGCCGGGAGCCACTGATTCTTCGGGATCAACTGATTTTGGCGTCCGCCTCACCGCGGCGCCTGATGCTGCTGCGTCAGATCGGGCTGGAGCCGGACCATGTGCTGCCGGCCCATGTTGACGAAACGGCTCGGCCCAAGGAACTACCGGCGCCTTTTGCCTTGCGCATGGCGCGGGAGAAGGCCGAGGCCATTGCCCGCGATCATCCAGATACCTTCGTTCTGGCCGCCGACACGGTAGTCGCCGTGGGGCGCCGCATTCTGGGCAAGCCCGAGGACGCCGCCCAGGCCGCCGGGTTCCTGCGGCTGTTGTCCGGGCGGCGGCATCGGGTCCTGGGCGGCATCTGCGTGATCGCGCCCGGTGGCCGTAGCGCCGAGCGGTTGGTGACCACGGCGGTCAGCTTCAAGCGCTTGAGCGCGGCCGAGATCGCGGCTTATCTCAAAACCGATGAATGGCGCGACAAGGCGGGCGGCTACGGCATCCAAGGGCACGCGGCGGCCTTCGTGCCTAAAATCAACGGCTCCTACGCCAACGTGGTCGGCTTGCCCTTGGTGGAAACGCAAAATTTGTTGCGCGGACTGGGATATTGGTCAGAAAATTAGTCCATGGCCAAAACCAGCGGTGAAACCCTGTTGATCAATGCCCAGGCGGGCGAAACGCGCCTGGTCTGGCTGAAGGGCGGGGATCTGGTCGATCTGGAGATCTGGCGCGGCGAAGAGGATGGCACGGCCGGGGCGGTCTACTGGGGCCGGGTCGACCGCCTGGAGCCCGGCATGGGCGCGGCCTGCATGGACCTGGGCAGCGGCACGGCGGGGCTCTTGCCCCTGCGCACGGTGGAAGGGGAAAAGCTCACCGTCGGCACCTATCTCGCGATCAAGGTGGTGCGCGCGGCCCAACCCGATGGAGGCAAGGGCGCGAAACTCTCCGCCCGCCTGGGCGCGGCCCTGACCTGGCCGCCCTTGGCGGAAGCGTTGGCCGCGCAACGGGGGAAAAGGAGGCCCGGCCTGCTGCTGGCCGCCCAAAGCCCGGCGCGGGTCATCCAAGAACGCCGCCCGAACCGAGTTCTCGTGGACGATGTGGATTTGTATCAAAGCCTGCGGCGCAATGTAGCGGAAAGGCTGCCCGAGGGTAAGAACAGCCTAATCCTCCACACTGACGTTCGGCCCCTGTTCGAGGCCCATGGCGTGGAAGGGCAATTCGCCGATCTGGTCCAACCCTCCGTATCGCTGCCCGGTGGCGGCAGTTTGCTGATCGAACCGGGCCGCACCCTAACGGCCATCGATGTGAACGCGGGGCAGCAGCTCAGCGGGGCGGGGCAAGATCGTCTGGCCTTGGCCGTGAACCAGGCCGCCGTCGCGGCCATTGCTCGGGAACTGCGCCGGCGCGCGCTTTCCGGCCTCATCGTCATCGACTTTTTGCCCCTGGCGGACGAAGGGGCGCGGCGCGACGTTGTCGGCTGCCTGCGCGCTGCCTTGAAGACCGATCCGGCGGCCAGCGAGGTTTTTCCCATGTCCCCTTCGGGTCTGGTGGAAATGAGTCGCCAGCGGCGGACCGTACCTCTGCACGAAGTGTTGACCCGACCCTGCGGCTTGGCCGGGTCCGGGCGCGAATGGCGTGCCGACGCGCGGGCCTTTGCCCTGCTGAGGCGGGTCCGTCCCGAAGCGGCGGCGGCGCCGGGCCGGTCCCTTACTATCACGGCACCCGCTGACGTCATCGACTGCCTTCGCACCGGCGCGGCGGCCCCGGCCCGTGCCGCCTTGGAACAAAAGTTGGGACAAAGCTTGATCCTGACCCAAGGCGGCGATAGGGAAGAAGGCGAGGTGGTGATCGGCTGATGCTGATGTAACTGGGTTTTGGGAGGCGACATGGCAAAAGGGGGTGACGGCAAGGTGGTGCCTTTGGCGCGCAAGGGGGGCAAATGCCCCGTTTGCCAGAGCCCCAGTCAATCGGCTTATCATCCTTTTTGCTCGCAACGTTGCGCCGACGTGGACTTGGGGCGCTGGCTGAAGGGTAGCTATCGCATTCCCGGCGAGCCCGCCGACCTGGCGGATGACGGCATTCCCGATGATCGCAATGATGATCCGGATGGCCGGGAATGACCCCACCACACCGTTGCGGTTTTGATCCGGCAGGACCCGGCCCCTTTTCCCGCAGCCTTGGAAGACGGTGAGGGGCGGGGACATGTGGGACAGTCTCAAGGCCTCCTGGACGCTGTTTTTCGGCATGCTGTTCTTGATGGTCAGCAACGGCTTGCTGGTCACCCTCTTGACTCTTCGGGGCTCGGCCCTGGGGTTCAGCGACACGGCGATCGGTTTGATGCAGTCCGCCTATCCCGTGGGCGCCCTCTTGGGCTGTATCTTTGCCCCAAGGCTGGTGGAGAAAGTGGGCCATGTGCGGGCCTTTGCCGCCTTGGCCTCCATCGCCAGCACGGCCGCCTTGGTGCATTTGGTGACGCAGGATCCATGGTCCTGGGGGGCCATGCGCGCCCTGGCGGGCTTTTGCTTTTCAGGCCTCTACGTGGTGGCGGAAAGCTGGCTGAACGGGCGGGCCACCAATCAAAACCGGGCCAGCCTGCTCTCCATGTATTTTATCATTCAGACCGGCGGAACGGCGCTCGGCCAGCTGTTGCTCAACCTGTCGGACCCCAATGGCATCTTGCTCTTTGTTCTGGTGTCCATCCTGATCTCCTTGTCCCTGGTCCCCATTCTGATCTCAACCAGCGCCATGCCGTCCTTTGCCGCGCCGGAGCGCATCTCCCTGAAGGAGTTGTTCAAGACCTCCCCCATGGGGCTATCGGGATCGTTCCTCAACGGCATTTCCCAAGCCACGCTTTATGTGGGGCTGGGGCTCTATGGCGCGGCCAGCGGCATGCCGGCGGGGGCGGTGGGCGCCTTGATCGGCGCCTGTACCATCGGCGGCATGCTGGCCCAGATGCCCGTGGGGCGCCTGTCCGATTTGATCGACCGGCGCATCGTGATCGTGGTCATCGCCCTCTTGGCCATACCGGTGTGTTTGTTTCTCAGCACCATCGAACCAGGGGGCGGGGAACGGGATACCTTGTTTGTGGGCGTGGCCGTGCTGGGCGGGGTGGTGTTGCCCATTTATTCCCTTTGCGTGGCTCATACCAACGACTATCTGCGCCCCGGTCAGGTGGTCGCGGCGAGCGGCACCTTGGTGCTGGTCTTGAACGGCGGCATCGTGCTGGGCCCCACCTTGGCGGCGGTCACCGTCGCGCAGCTGGGCCCCGCGGGCTTGTTTTATCTCTTGGCCGTGCTGCAGGTCCTGACCCTGTCCACGGGCCTGTTCCGTTTGGCGAGCGGCCGCGCGCGAACGGCCGAGCGGGGGCGCGCCGTTGCGGTGGCGCCCAACGCCACGCCGGTGGCGGCGAGCCTCAATCCTGAAGCCGAACCCCTGAACGGCAAGGGGCGGAATGGCCAGAGGGCTCAGTCCGGCGACCCTTCTCCTTGAGGATCGGCACTGGCCCATTGGGCGTTTAAGAAGCCGGCGATTTCGCCGAGTGAGTCCTGTCCCTCCGGGACCTCGGCGAAGAATTCGAAAACGTGCCACATGGATTCCCACACCCGCAATTCCACGGCAATACCCGCGGCCCGCATTTTTCGGCTGAGGCGGGTGCAGCCGCTCAGCAAAAGATCCCGCGTCCCGCTGGTGATCAAGGTCCTGGGGAAGCTCTGGTCGAAATCGCCATAAAGGGGCGACACGCCCGGATCCTTAAGGGAGCGGCCGGACGCATAGGCCTGGGCAAAGATCCGCACATGGGCCGCCAGCAGCATGGGGTCTCGGCCGGCATCGATGGAATCGCCCTGATCCGTCAAATCGCACCAGGGCGATAAAAGGGCCAGGGAGACGGGCAGGGGGAGCCCTTCCTGCCGGGCCCGCTGCAGCAGGGCAAGGGCCAAACCGCCGCCGGCGGATTCGCCGGCCAAGGCGATGTTTTGCATGCCATCCCGCGCGGCCAAGGCGCGATAGACCGCCATGCCATCCTCGAGGGCGGCGGGATAGGGATGCTCGGGTGCCAGGCGATAGTCGATGCACTGCACCGTCGCGCCCGTGTGCTCCGCCAAAAAGGCCGTGATGGTGAGGTCTTCAAACGGGCTGCCCACCACGAAGCCGCCGCCAAAACAATATAGCAAGGTCCGGCTAGGATGGACTCGCGCCGGTGTCACCGCCAAGCAGGGCACGCCGCCGATGGTATGCTCGGCAAGGGTAACCTGGTGCCGCTGCAAGGTCTGTTCGGCCAACGGCACGGTCATGGCCCGTGTCGCCTCCCGGCGCTCGGCCACGTTGTCAATGGTGATGGGCTCGGTGGGCGCGGGCTCCAGGGCCGCCATGAAACCCCGTGCTTCGGGGCTGATGAAAAATCCGGTCATGGCGTGTCGGCCTTTTCCTTTTCTCTTGGCCGGGGCATCGTGCCTCGGTGTTGGTCTTGTCGCCAGCGCTTTTTCGCCCCTGTTGACGGTTGCATCGGCCGGGGTGACGGGGTGAAGATCCAGATTTCCCGGCGCGCTGGGGTCCAACGCCCGGCTTTGACATCATGTTGCAAAAATTCGGATTTAAATCTAAGCCTTTGGCCCGTTCGGGGGCATGAAGGGGAAGGGATGTCAGGAAAAAACGATGAGACGGCGGCCGAGCTGCCCAGCTTGGCCGAGGCCACCAAGGTCTGGTTCCGCATCGGCTGTATCTCCTTCGGCGGTCCGGCGGGGCAGATCGCCCTCATGCACCGGGAGGTGGTTGAGGAGCGGCCGTGGATCAGCGACCGGCGCTTTTTGCATGCCCTGAACTTTTGCTCCCTCCTGCCCGGGCCGGAGGCCCAACAATTGGCCACCTACCTGGGGTGGCTCATGCA
>JANQKX010000057.1 GCA_028280915.1 Kiloniellaceae bacterium | reverse complement strand
AAGCGCACCGGGCCGGACCTGGCGCGGGTGGGCGGCAAGTATTCCGATGAATGGCACCGGGATCACTTGATAAATCCACGAAGTTTGGTGCCGGAATCCATCATGCCCGGCTATCCCTTCCTGGCCGATCGGGTCTTGGATCTGAAGACCTTGCCGGCGCACCTGGAAACCAACGCCATCGTGGGCGTGCCCTATACGGAGGCCATGATCGAATCGGCCATCGCCGACGCGCGGGCCCAGGCCGACCCGGACAACGGGGACACCGCCGGGTTGGAGGAGCGCTATGGCCCCGTGCAGGCCCGGGTCTTCGACGGCAATCCCAAGAAGATCACCGAGATGGACGCCATGATCGCCTATCTGCAGATGCTGGGCACCCTGGTCGACTTCGACGTCTACGAGGCCAGCGGCGACAACCTGCGTTAGGGGAGGCGGCAGTGACCTATCAGACCGTATCGGGGTTCGCGCAGACCTGGGGCCTGGTGTTTCTCGTGGTCATGTTCCTGATCGCCTTGGCCTATGCCTTGTGGCCGGGCAATCGGGACCGATTCAGCCGGGCGGCCCAGCTGCCGCTGGAGGATGATGGCGGGCCGGGAGACGGTTCGGGGGACGCATCGGGAGACGGCCCGGGTAGAGGGCCTACTAAAGGGCCGAGTAAAGGGCATGGCGCCAGTTAGCTAATTTAGGGCCACCTTATGGCGGCCTGAAGAGAGGGGATGTAGCCTTGGCACACAATGGTGAAAAAGATCCGATCAGCGGAGTCGAAACGACCGGCCACGAATGGGACGGCATCAAGGAGCTGAACAACCCTTTGCCCCGGTGGTGGCTTTATGTGCTCTACGCAACCATCATCTGGTCCATCGGTTACTGGATCGTCATGCCGGCCTGGCCGACCATTTCTTCTTATACCAAGGGGGCTATCGGCTATTCCCAGCGGGCCAAGGTGGCCGGCGAGTTGGAAAAGGCCGCCGAGGCCCAGTCCGTCTACCGGGACAAGATCGCCAACAGCGACCTGCAGGGGATCATGGCCGATCACGAGTTGCTGGAATTCTCCCTGGCCGGCGGCGGGGCGGCCTTCGGCGATAACTGCGCGCCTTGTCACGGCAGCGGCGCCCAGGGCTTCAAGGGCTATCCCAACCTGAACGACGACAACTGGCTGTGGGGCGGCACGCTGGACGACATCTATACCACCCTCAAATACGGCATCCGTAGCGACCACGACGAGACCCGCTTCAATCAGATGCCCGCCTACGGGACCGACGGCATCTTGGACCGGGCGCAGATTCGCGACGTGGTTCAATACGTCCTGGCCCTGAACGGCCAAGATCACAACGCCAAGCAGTCCGCCGCGGGCAAGACCATTTTCGAAGAGCAATGTGTCGCCTGCCATGGCGAAGGGGGCGAGGGCATTCAGGAGATGGGCGCGCCCAACCTGACCGACAACATTTGGCTCTATGGCGGCACGCCCGAAGAGATCCACAAGACCGTGGCCGAAAGCCGCAACGGGGTTATGCCCGCTTGGGTCGACCGCCTAAGCGACGAGACATTGAAGCAACTCTCGGTCTACGTCCATTCCCTGGGCGGCGGCCAGTAACAGCGCAAACTCGGGCTCCGTCAAGACGGACTCCGCCAAGTCAGACTCTTAGGGAAAGGCCAGGAGGGCTATGGCCTCGACGGAAGAAGCATACGGTTCGCCGCAAGGCGGCGCCACCGGTACGGCTGACCAGCCGGCCGTCGAGACCATCAACGTCGAGGCGGTCAACGCCAAGGAACGGCGCAGTCTCTACGCCAGCCGGGTCAAGGTCCACCCCAAACGCACCCAGGGCACCTTCCGGCGGATCAAATGGATCGTCATGCTGGTGACCCTGGGCATTTATTACCTGAGCCCGTGGATCCGCTGGGACCGGGGCGACAGCATACCGAACCAGGCGATCCTGGTGGATTTTCCCGCCCGGCGTTTTTATTTCTTTTTCATCGAGATCTGGCCCCAGGAAGTCTATTACATCACGGGCCTTTTGATTCTGGCCTCCTTTACCCTCTTTTTGGTGACCTCCCTGGCCGGGCGGGTGTGGTGCGGCTACACCTGTCCCCAGACCGTGTGGACCGACCTTTTCGTGACCGTGGAGCGGTGGATCGAGGGGGACCGCAATGCCCGGATCAAACTGGACAAGATGCCGTGGACCTTTGCCAAGATCCGCAAACGGGTCGTCAAGCACAGCATTTGGCTCCTGATCTCCATCGCCACGGGCGGGGCCTGGGTGTTTTATTTCGCCGACGCGCCCACCCTGGCGGGACAGTTGCTGCGCTTCGAGGCGCCGGCCTCAGCCTACCTTTTCATCGGTCTTTTCACCGCCACCACCTACCTTTTGGGCGGCCTGGCCCGGGAGCAGGTCTGCACCTACATGTGCCCCTGGCCCCGTATCCAAGGCGCCATGTTCGACGAGGATTCCCTGCTGGTCAGCTACCGCGGCTACCGGGGCGAGCCCAGGGGCAAGCACAAAAAGGGCGAGTCCTGGGACGGGCGGGGCGATTGCGTGGACTGCAAGCAGTGCGTGGCCGTGTGCCCCATGGGCATCGACATCCGCGATGGGCCCCAGCTGGAATGCATCCAGTGCGCCTTGTGCATCGATGCCTGCAATCAGGTCATGCCCAAGGTGGGCCGGCCAAAAAACCTGATCGCCTATGACACTTATCGCAACCTGGATGCGGCGGCCCGGGGCGAAAGCGCCCGCCCGCGCCTGATCCGGGCCAGGTCCATCTTGTACGCCGCCTTGATCTGTGTCACCGGCCTGATCATGTTGGTGGCGCTTATATCGCGCAGTGATTTGGATCTTAATGTGTTGCACGACCGAAACCCTGTTTTTGTGACCCTGTCCGATGGCTCGATCCGGAATGGCTATACCTTGAAGATTCTCAACAAACAGCACAGCGTTCGGAGCTTCCAAGTATCGGTCGAAGGCTTGAGCGATGCTGAGCTGTCCGCCGTGGGCGAGGGCGAGGGGACCAATCTGGAGGTGAGTGTCAAGCCCGACCGGCTGCGCAGCTTCCGGGTCTTTGTCACCGTGCCGGCCGACAAAATTGACAAAGAGGTCACGGACATTGAATTTGTTCTGACCGATCCCAGCGACGGCAGTGTCGCCCGCAATGACTCCATCTTTAGGGGGCCGAAATGATGTTAGCGCAAAGGGGACCTCTTACCGGGCGGCGCGTGCTCGCCTATCTGGTGGCATTTTTCGGTTTCATCGCCGCCGTGAACGCGGTGTTCATCTGGTTCGCCTTGGGCTCGTTCAGCGGGTTCGATACCCGGGACGCCTATCGCAAGGGCCTGGACTACAACGACGTACTGGCCGCGGCCCAGGCACAGGAAACCCTGGGCGGGCAGGCCGATTTGGCCCATGACGCCGATCGGGGGGTGCTGGTGGCCCAGTTCCAGGACCGCCACGGCAATCCCGTGCGCGGCCTCTTGGTGGAGGTGGACGTGCAGCGGCCCACCCACATGGCCCTCGACCAGCGGCTGGTCCTGGCGGAAGGCACGGCGGGGCGCTATGAGGCGCCGGTCAGCTTTCCCGAGAGCGGTCAATGGAAACTGCGCCTGGACGCGGAACTGGGCAATGGCACCCGCTATAAGCTGGATCAAAAACTATGGTTGAACTAGCCGTTCCCCCGGCGTCCCGGTCCGGCGGATCTGAAAAGGACGGGGCCGACCACTTCCACTTGGTGGTGGATAACGTTACCTGCCCATCTTGTATCAAGCGGATCGAAGAGGGGGTGACCAGCCTGCCGGGCGTGCTGGCGGCCCGCCTCAACCTCTCCACCAAGCGCCTCAGCGTGGCCACGGAAAAAGACGCCGTGGACGTGGCCGAGATTCAGTCGTTCCTGGCCGGCAAGGGTTTCCATGCCATGCCCTTTGATCCCCGGCAGGCCGCGGCGGGCCAGGACCGCCAGGCACGGGATCTCTTGTGGCGCATGGCCGTGGCCGGATTTGCCACCGCCAATGTGATGCTGCTGTCGGTATCCGTGTGGTCGGGCCATGACGGCAGCATGGGCGAGGCCACCCGCGCCCTGTTTCACTGGGTCTCGGCGTTGATTGCCGTGCCCGCCGTTGCCTATGCGGGCCAGCCGTTTTTCCGCTCCGCCGTGGAGGCCATCAGCGCCAAGCGCTTGAACATGGACGTGCCCATCAGCCTGGCGGTGATCCTGGCCATGGCCATGAGCTTCTACCGTACCTGGGCGGGCGAGGCGCATATCTATTTCGACGCCGGGCTCATGCTGGTGTTTTTCCTTCTGATCGGGCGTTATCTGGACCGGCGCATGCGCGGACAGGTGACGGCGACGGCTCAGAACCTTCTGGCCCTGCGCGCCCTGTCGGCCACGGTGGTCGGCGCGGACGGCACGCGGCAAACCTGCCCCATCGAGGCCTTGCGGCCGGGCATGACCGTGGCCGTGGCGGTCGGCGAGCGCATTCCCGTGGACGGTGCCGTGCTGGACGGCCGCTCCGAAGTGGACACCAGCCTGATAACCGGCGAGAGCCTGCCTCAAGGGGTCGGGGCCGGGGATCCGGTTTACGCCGGCACGGTCAATCTGGCCGGCCCGCTGCAGGTCACCGTGGGCGCGGTGGATGAGGACACGGTGCTGAGCGAGATCGTGCGCCTCATGGAAGCCGCCGAGCAGCGCCGCAGCCGCTATGTGGCCTTGGCCGACCGGGTTGCCAAGATTTATGCCCCGGTGGTGCACATTTTGGCGGCGGCCACCCTGCTGGGCTGGTGGGGTCTTTCTTCCATTGGTTTCGAGGCATCGCTGATGAACGCGGTGGCC
>JANQKX010000052.1 GCA_028280915.1 Kiloniellaceae bacterium | reverse complement strand
CCAGCGGTCCAGGCCCATCTCCGCCATGGCCTCGTCCGGCCACTCGGCCCGGCAGTCGGCCTCGCCAAAACGGGCGGCGGAGGCCCAGGCCCGGCGCGGATCCACCACGGTCACCTTGAAGCCCATGGCCGCCGCCAGGCCGATCAGGTGCTGGGCCAGGTGCACCGCGCCAACGATGATCAGCTGGATCGCGGGCTGGAACTTGCGCACAAAAAACTGGCGATCATCGTCACTGTTCAATAAGCCGCTGGTCAATATGCCGCTGGCCGCCCTGGCCATCACGGCCTCGGCGTCAAGCTGAGCCGGGAGCCTGCCCAGCGGTGCGGCGCCGTCCCGCAAGACCGCGCGGTCGCCCGTTTCCAGATCACGAACCCAAGCGACGGCGTGGCGCTGTTCCCGAGCCTGACAGATGGCCGCCAGCTGATCCAAGAGGTCCGGGTCATCGGGCGCCAAGCGTTCCACATGCACCTTGATCGTGCCGCCGCAGGACAACCCCACTTCCCAGGCCCGCGCGTCGGAGACACCGAATTCCAGGGTCTTTGCGGCGCCGGTCTCGAACACCTCCATGGCGTCGCCGACCACGGCGGCTTCGATGCAGCCGCCGGAAACCGAGCCCTGCATGTCGCCGCTTCGGGTGATGGTCATTTCACTGCCCACCGGCCGGGGCGAGGAGCCCCAGGTCTGGATCACCGTGGCCAAAACCAAGTCCTGACCGGCTGTAAGACGGTCTCTGACCTGCCCGATGATGTCCAACTCAATCATGCCCGGCACCGTCACAGCCTATCAAACTCCTGGTTTTCCAATGGCACAGAGGACGACCCGATCAGCCCTGACGGCCTTACCTTTGTTCATTGAGCCGGTATAACACAGGGGAAACCCACGATAACAGGCCGTCATTCCCATTGGCCCTTAGGCGTTATGTGGCTGGCGGCTCCGGTCGTTTCAATGGCCGGTGAGGGGCAATTCGTTTGACAATGCCCCGTGAGCTGCCCCAAAAAAAGCTTGATTGAAGGTGTCACACGTAACCCGGAAAGGCCCCGCCGTGTCGCAAACCATGACCCTTACGCCCGAGGCGGCCCGTGACCTGATCAGCAGCGCCCTGCAAGGCAGCGGCCTGGCGCCTGAGAGCACGGCTTACTTCACCGATGCGATTTTGGATACGGAGCTGTCCGGCCTGGAAGGTCATGGCTTTTACTGGCTGCAGTACTATTGCGCCCATCTGCGCAGCGGCAAGGTGGACGGCAAGGTAAAGCCGGCGGTCGAGGCCTTGTCCGAGAGCAGCTTTCGGGTCGATGCCCGCCATGGTTTTGCCCATCCGGCGATCGAGGCCGGTTTCAAACGCCTGATCCCGTCGGCGAAGGCCCAGGGGGTGGCGGCCATGGGAATCTATAACTCCTACAACGCCGCGACCCTGGGCTATCACACCGGCGTGCTGGCCCGTGCCGGGCTGCTGGGCCTGGGGGCCACCAACGCCATGCCCACCGTGGCGCCCTTCGGCGGCCGCACCCCCATCATCGGCACCAATCCCATCTCCTACGCCGTGCCCGCACCCGACGGAAAAATCGCCTTCATCGTGGATCAGTCCGCCACCACCGTGGCTTGGACCGCCGTCAAGCGTGCCGCCGACGCGGGCGAGCCCATTCCCTTGGGCTGGGCCTTGGACGATCAGGGCAATCCCACCACCGACGCGGCCGCCGGCCTGGACGGCTCCATGGCACCGGCGGGGGGCGTGAAGGGCTTCAGCATCGGCCTCCTGGTGGAGGTGCTCTGCACCGCCCTGGCCGGTGGCCGCCTGGGGCCCGATCAAGGCTCCTTCACCGAAAACGACGGCAAACCCATCGACAACGGCCAGTTTTTTGTCGCCTTCGAGCCGCAGATGCTCTCCGGCGGCACTTTCGATGACACCGTCGCGGCCCTGGTCTCCTCCATCACCGATCAAGACGGCGCCCGCCTCCCCAACGCCCGCCGCGAGGCCAACAAGATCCGCCTCGCCCAGGAAGGCCTGCCCATCGAAAAAGAGCTTTACGAAGTTCTCAAGGGCTTTGTTTAGAGCGCGGTTGGTTTCCCTAGCAAACTTCCGTTAGCCCATCCGCTTCTTCTGCCAGGTGCGGTACAGCGCCCAGAAGTGCAGAACCAGGGCGAGCACGATGAGGCTGAAGAGCACGGCGGCGATGGGGCGGCTGACCAGGTCCAGGGGCTCTTTCAGGCGGGGCAGGGAGGTGCGCAGCTTGGTCTCCATGATGCCGCCCAGCACCATGCCCAGGATGATGGGCACGATGGGCCAGTTCAGGCGCCGCAGGATCAGGCCGAAAAGGCCGAAGACAGCGGCGATCAGGCAATCCACCGCCGAGTTGCGTAGGGAATAAACCCCCACGAAAGAAAGGGTCAGGACCATCACGCCGATGAAGCGGGTGGGGATCTGCACGATACGCAGCAGGGTCTTGCTGGCCAGGCCCAGGAAGACAAATACCATGATGTTGAGCAGCAGCAGGCAGATGTAGAGGGCCACCACGAAATCGGGCTGGTCCTGGAACAGGGTGGGGCCGGGGATCACGTTATGGACGTGGAACACGGTCAGCATCATGGCGGTCAGGGCCTCGCCGGGGATGCCCAGCGCCAGCATGGGGATCATGGCCGCCGGCGGCACGGCGTTGTTGGCCGCTTCGCAGGCGATCAGGCCTTCCGGACTGCCCTTGCCGAATTGCTCGGGCTTCTTAGAGGTCTTCATCGCGAAGCTGTAGGAAAAGAACTGGGCCAAAAACTCGCCCACGCCCGGGATGATGCCCATCAAGATGCCGAAGACCGACGAGGAGGACGCCACCTTGGGATAGCGCAGCACCTCCCGCAGGCCGTGCAGCATGCCGGTTTTGACCTTTGGCGGGTGGGGCGCTCCGTCTCTCTCCAGCAGCAGCAAAAAGGCCTGGCTGAGGGCAAACAGGCCCAGCACGACCACGATCAGATCGATGCCGGAGGAGAGCCAGGGCTGATCGAAGGCGTAGCGCTTGGAATAACGCACGGGCTCCAGGCCGATGGTGTTGATGAAGATGCCAAAGCACACCAGCATCAGGGAGACCAAATGCATGCCCCGGTGGGTCACCACCACCAGGACCAGGCCCAGCAGGGCGGCGAGGAAAATCTCCCGCGAGCCGAACATGGGCGCGACCGCCGCCAGCAAGGGCGAAATCATGACCAGGGCGATGATGGCGAAGACCCCGCCGAAAAACGAGGCGGAGTAGGCGAGGGAAAGGGCCCGGCCGGCCTCGCCCCGTTGGGTCATGGGAAAGCCGTCATAGGTGGTCATGGCATTGACCGCCGTGCCGGGGGTGTTGATCAGGATCGCCGGCAGGGCCCCGCCGTACATGGAGGAACCATAGACCCCGAGCAGCAAGGTCAAGCCGACGATGGGCTCAAGGGAAAAGGTCGCCGGCAACAGGATGGCGATGGCCACGGCCGGCCCTACCCCGGGGATGGCGCCGATGATCACCCCGCCGATGGAGCCGATCAGCAGCGCCACAAGCACGTGCAGGTTCAATACTTGGTCGAGCGCGGCAAAAATGAGATCCATGTGATTTCGCCCCGCCGTTTTAGAAATTGACCATCATGAAGGTTTGCAAACCCTGCGGCAGCAAGGTGTAGACCTCCCCGCCGGGAATCTTGACGCTCAAGAAGCTCTTGAACAAAAGCACGACAAAAAGCCCCAATCCGGCGCAGAGCCCCTGCACCGGCAGACTGCGGTAACCGGCGCGCCAGGCAAGGCACATGATAAAGAGGATCGTGGCGGCCAGGTAGCCGATCCAGGGCGTGAGCCAGACATAGACCATGAACCAGAGCATGAATTCCACGGCCCGCCCGATGAAGACGATTTCTTCCAAATCGCTGCCCGCAGGGGCGCTGCGCCGGCGCTTCAGCCAACCGGTGATGCTGAGGATGACGCCGCTCAGCACCATGCCGCCCAGCGAAAGGGCCGGCCAGAAACCGGGCTGGGTGGGCAGCTTCAGACGTTTGTAGAATTTTGTCTGCTCGCCGATCTGGCTCAGGAGGATGGCGGCAACAAGGGTGATCAGAATCGTAAAGGCAAGCTCACCGGGGCGGAGAGCCGGATGTCCTTCGCCGGATTTTTCACTCACCTCTAGACCTCCCTCATAAGCCTCTCAGTTTTTTTGTCTTTTTTTGTTTTGTTTTTGGTCTGCCGGGCTCCCTAAGCCCAACCGGCCTCGGGGCGGTCGAACCAGATGTGGACTTGGCCCGTGCCGGTGGAATTCTCGTAGTCGCTGTATTGGCGGCCCTTGGCGGTGCAGTCTTCCTTACCGATCGCCCCCATCATGATCAGGTAGTGCTGAAAGCCGGCCTCCGGCTTGAAGGGGTAAAATTCAGGCATGGCCTCAAGGACCGCGCGGTGGTTGCCCTCCAGCATCCAGGCGATCCGCTTTTCGTCCGCCGCCCGGTGCTCGGGGGAGCGGATGTGGATGGGGTCGGCCGCTTCGTGTTTTACCAATTCCTTGAGGGGCCAGAAGGTATGACTGAAGGCGCCCGACGCCATGATCACGACCCGCCGGTCGCTTTGCTCGATGGCGTCCTTGATGCCGGCACCCAGGCGAAAACAGTCGTCCGGGTCGGCGGTTTGACAGACCGAAATGGACAGCCATTCTTCATCCCGCGCCGGATCCCGCAAAAAGTGGGACAGGTTGACCGTGGGATAATGAATGGGCAGGTAGGGATCCGCGTTGGCCGAGGTGCGTACGCCACCGGCGCTACAAAGTTTCGATATCTTATCCGCCAGGTCCGGGTTCCCCTTCAGATCGTAGGGAACCTGGCACATGCCCCGGGGCAGCTCGTCCGAGGTATATTTGCCCGTGCGGCGAACATGGGATGTCACCAAAAACTCCACGATCGTGCCCCAATGGGTGTCGAGCACGATCACCGTGTCGGGCTTGACCTCATCCATGACCTCGCGCTTCAGGTCGAAGAGGCCGGAATAAAGGGTGCTTTCCTTGCCCTCGTTCAGCCCCTGTCGGATCTCGTCCGGCAGCATGATGGTTGGCGAGTGGGCCACGATGCCGACGCCGACGATTTCACCCATGTGTGCCTCCCACATTCAAGTTGCGTCCAGATATCGAAAAGCGAGAGACGGGCCGCCTCGGCGGCGATCAACCCGACCCGCTTTCCTGTTCCTGACAGCATAGGAAAAATCCGACGGCCGTCCATCGAAGTTGTCTCCAATCCCGCGTTGCGGCGCCAAACTGTCCGGTTTTGCTAAGTAGTCGGGGCGGCAAACTCCCATAGTTCAGCCGTGGCATAGTCGAAGGTGGGGAACCAATCGTCCGACGGCTCTCCACCCAACGCCAACACTTTAAACGGCCGTCAAGAATAGGGCGCAGACATGACAGCAACCCATACCGCGAGCGGAACGCAAAATTCCAAAACCATGCAGGATTATTTTACCCATTGCCAAGACTGTCATGCCGACCTGTCCAGTCATGACGCCTTCAGCCAGGGGGTGCCCCACGCCACCTTCGCACGTATGCGGCGGGAGGATCCCATGGCCTGGAGCGATTCCTCGGACGGCAGCAAGGGCTTTTGGTCCATCACCCGCCTAGAGGACATCCTCGCGTACAATAAACAATTCGACCTTCTCAGCTCGGCCCGCGGCATCCGCATGGAGGATCAAAGCGAGGAGGAATACCTGGCCCGGCGGACCTTCCAAGAGACCGATCCGCCCGAACATCGGCAGACCCGCGCGCTGGTCAACAAGGCCTTTTCCCGGCCGGTGGTGGCTCACTATGAGGGGCTCATTCGGGAACTGGCGACGGAGATTTTGGAAACCGCCTTCGCCTCGGACGAGTTCGACGCGGTGGACGCGATCGCCCGCCGCTTGCCCATGCGCATGCTGGCGCGGATTATCGGGGTGCCGGACTCCGACGGTGAATGGCTGGTTGCCAAGGGCGACGAACTCATCGCCAACACGGATCCCAACTACACGAATTTTGTCGTGGACCAGGTGGATACGGAAGAATTCCGGCTCATGCCCTTCCGCTCCCCCGCCGGGCTGGAGCTGTTTGACTACGCCAAAAAACACCTGAAGCACCTGCAAGAAAAAGGCGAGACCGACAACGTTCTTTCCATGATCTTGCAGCCGACCAAAACCGGCACGGTCATGACCGAAACCGATTTCCGCAATTTCTTCTGCCTTTTGGTCGCGGCCGGCAACGACACGACCCGTTATTCCATCGCGTCGTCCATCAAGGCGATTGCCAACTTCCCCCAGCTGTTTCAACAGCTCAAGGAAGCGGACGACAGCATCTATGAAACCGCCGTGGACGAACTGGTCCGCTGGGCCTCGCCCACCATGCATTTCCGCCGCACCGCAACCCGGGATTTCGAGCTCCACGGCAAGCAGGTGCGGGAAGGGGACAAGGTGGTTTTGTGGTTTGTCGCCGGCAACCGTGACGAGACCGCCATCGACGATCCCTACACCATCGACCTGACCCGCTCGCCGAACCGTTACGTAGCCTTTGGCCAAGGCGGCCCCCATGTCTGTTTGGGTATGTGGCTCGCCCGGCTGGAGGTGAAGGTGGTCATGCAGGAAATCACTAAAATGCTCCAAGGTCTGGAACAGTCGGGCGAACACAAGTATTTGCGTTCGAATTTCATTGGCGGTATCCGCTATCTGCCGGTGCGGATCAAACGCGCCTAAGAGCAGAGGCTAGAGGCAAAGAAGGGAGATCATGGTGTCAACGCAGGAACGATTTCGGGTGCTCTTCGCGGATCACCTCAATATCGCGCGGGGTAAGTACCTGCCGCAGAACATGGCCGCGTCGGGATCGGCGCGGGCCTGTTTGGGGGTTTTCGCCCTGACTTACGACCGGGACCTCATTCCGGCGCCGGGCGGCGGCCTTTTAACCGGCTTGCCGGACATGGAACTGGTCTTTGATCCGGGCGATCTTCGGGATTCCTGGCACGACAACACCAAGATCCTCCTGGCCGACCTGCAGTTCGAGGGTAAACCTCTGCCCTTGTGCGGTCGCAGCCTGCTCAAGCGGGCCATACACGAATGGCGGGAAATGGGCTTGGAGCCCATGATCGGCGTGGAATACGAAGCCAACGTGTTCCGCCGGGACGACGACGGCAAGTGGGTGCCCTATGATTCGCCGGGATCTTATGTCTACGGTACCGGACCTTGCGCCGATCCGGGCGGTGTTTTGGAAAGGGTTTGGGACCGGGTGCAGGCCGTGGGTCTGCCCATCGAATCCATGAACAGTGAGTTCGATGCCGGCCAGTTCGAGATGACCTTGCATTACCGGGACGCCTTGGATGCCATGGATGACGCCTTCTTGTTGCGTCTCTTGGCGCGGGAAGTGGCGACGGAAATGGGGCTGTTGCTTAGCTTCATGCCCAAGCCCCACGACACCATGGGCGGCAGCGGGTTCCACATCAATTTCAGCTTGAGCGACCAGGACGGCAACAACGCCCTCTATGATCCGAAAGCGGCGGACGGGCTCGCCGATTTGACGAAAAAGGCGGTGGCGGGGCTCATGACCCACCACGAATCCCTGGGGGGCCTGCTGGCCCCGATCAGCAATTCCTACCGCCGTCTCGCCCCGGCGAGCATGTCCGGCTATTGGGCTAATTGGGGCTATGACCATCGGGGCGTGACCGTGCGCTTGCCCGCCGAACGGAACAACGCGACCCGCATCGAGCATCGCATGGCCGACTGCGCGGCCAATCCCTATACCGCCGCGGCCGCGGTTTTGCTCGCGGCCAAGCTGGGGGTCGACAAGGGCTATGAACTGCAACCGGCCGAGACCGGGGATTGCTTCGAAAACACCGAAGCCAAGCGGCATACGGCCGATGACCTGTCCGGCGCCCTGAAGGACCTGGCGGCGGACACGGTCCTGAAAGAGGTGTTGGGCGCGGAACTGGTGGATCATTTCGTCGCCATCAAGGAGGCCGAGGTCGAAAAGACCAAGGGCTTGGATATCGATGGGGAGTTCGCCTACTACGGGCCTTACATCTAAGGCCTCTGCTTCCGCAAAAAAGGTCACTCACAGCTAAAATCCAGTGTCACGAAAGGGAAGTTCATGGCAGCCGAGCGTGTAACCATTGAAGGCATCAGCGTGCCCACCGGCCATTTTATCGGCGGCGAACATGTGGCCTCCGAGGCGACCTTTGAAACCCGCTCTCCCATGGACTGGAGCTGGAAACTTGCCGACATCTCCCGGGGCACGGCGGCCACCGCCCAGGCCGCCGTCTCCGCCGCGGTCGAGGCCTTTCCCCAATGGAGCGCCTATTCGGTGGGGGAAAGGGCGGCCTGCCTGAACCGGCTGGCCGATCTGATCGAAGCCAACAAGGATGCCATCGCCACGGTCGAATGCCTGGATATGGCCATGCTGTTGGAAAGCTTGAAGCTGCGTTTGGTCCCGCGCGGGGCGCTCAACTTCCGCAACTACGCCGACATCATCGTCGCGGCGGAAGAGCGTGTTTGGTCGTCCAAGGGCACCCAAAACCGGGTGATCCGCATGCCGGCCGGGCCGGCAGTCATCATCACGCCGTGGAACGCGCCTTTCATGCTCTCCACCTGGAAGGTGGCGCCGGCATTGGCCTCGGGCAACACGGTGATCCTCAAGCCGGCGGAATGGTCGCCCCTGTCGGCGGCGCTGCTGTCCGATTTCATTAACGAGGCGGGCTTCCCCAAGGGCGCCTTTAACATCGTGCAAGGCTTCGGCCATGACCTGGGGTCGGCTCTGGTGTCCGACCCGCGGGTCAAGCGCCTCAGCTTCACCGGCTCCCCGGCCACGGCCCGTAAGATCGGCCACGCGGCGGCGGAAAACATCGTGCCCTTTACCGCCGAGTTGGGCGGCAAGGGTCCCTTCATGGTGTTCGAGGATTGCGACATTGAGGCGGCGGCCAAAAAGGCCGCCGGACAGTTCGACGATTCCGGCCAGGTCTGTTTGGCCGGCACCCGCCTCTTGGTTCAGAATTCGGTCATGGACGCCTTTTTGGAGAAGTTCCACGCCCATACCGATGGCCATGTCATGGGGGACAGTCGGGAGGCGGGCACCACCATGACGGCCTTGATCCATCCTGACCACTTGGCGCGGGTCGCCGCTTTCGTGGACCGGGCGCGGACCAACGGGGACGAGATCCTGCGCGGCGGGAAAGTCCACAAGGAAGGCGGCCTGTGGTACGAGCCGACCCTCATCCGGCCCAAGAGCAATGACTCCGAAATCGTCCAGCATGAAGTGTTCGGCCCAGTTCTCACCTTGCAGGGCTTTGATACGGAAGAAGAGGCGGTGGCCCTGGCCAACAGCACCATGTACGGCCTGTCCGGCATCATCTACACCTCCTCGGCCGAGCGGGCCGAACGGGTGGGCCGCGCCGTGCGGTCCGGGGTGGTCTGGGTGAACTGTTTCCTGATCCGCGACCTCAGCGCGCCCTTCGGCGGGATCGGCGAAAGCGGCATCGGCCGGGAAGGGGGCGATTACGCCCTGGACTTCCACGCCGATCTAAAGACCTTGCAAATCTTTGAAGGATCGGTCAGCTAAATTCCGAAAAGGTAAAAAAAGGCCGGGACACGAAGGGTGGCCCGGCCTTTTTTGTGGTCTTTAGGAAAGTCAGAGATTGTGCCGTTCGACGGTGCGGCCTTCCTTCCAGGACACGCCGATCTCGCGCCAATAGGCGGAAATCTTTTCGCGGATGGGCAGCAAGTGCAATTCCTCGCAAGGAGATTCATGGAGGGTGAGGTCAAAATCTCCCTTGAAGGTTTGACCGATATCCACATCGTAACCGGTCACGGCGACCAGCTCGTTGAGGGCGTCTTCGCCGTTGATCTCCACCGCCGGCATGATCCGGTTGTGCAGCATGGGGTGGCCGTTCACAAAGCCGTTGTGGTCGCTCACATCGGTGATGGTCATGCGCCCCTCGGCCAGGCGGCGGTCGTTGGAGGCCAAGGTGGCCCCGAATTTTCCGCCCGGCGCTAGTTTGGCGCCGGCCTTGCCAACCCGGGCCGGCCAGGTGCAATAGATGGACCCCATCCGCTTGGGATAGCCCTGGAGATAGCCGCGCAGGATGGCATAGTCCTTGTCGACCCAAATGTAGACGCAGCGGGAGTAAGTGACTCCTTCGTGCTTGCAGCGTACCACTACGAAGGCCTCTTTATACTGTGCCCGCATGGGGTCCCAGAGTTCATCGAAGGTGTCGCCACAGCTTTGCCATTCGGCCCAGATAAGGGCGACGGCGCCGGGATCGTCGTCGGCCAATTCGATGTTGGCGGGCAGCACCGCTCTGACGGCGTCTACGTCGGTTCGGTATTCGAATGTCAAGAGGGTGCCGGAGTAGTGCCAAGGCGGGCTGGGCAGAATGGAGGCGCGGCCTTCACTCGATCGGGGAAAAATGAAGCCTTTCATGACCGTCCTTTTCCGTGAAGTGTGGATGTTTCGTGGTGTGCTGGTGTCGGGCCGTAAGGCCTTAATCAGGTGTGGCCAAGATATCCGCCAAGATTTCGGGCGTCTATTGTTGACCGGTCCCGGCGGCCGGCAAGCGGCCTTAATGTCCGATAATGCTAAGCTCAAGGCCGGAAAATCCCCATACTGGCGCCTCACGGTAAAGTGGCTGGCACCCCTGCGCCCGAGGTGGGCGCCCCAGGTGTAGGACCACAGGGCAGGGCCAAAAGGGCAGGACCAAAGAAAGGAAAATCGCCATGACGGAGTATCGGAAAATCTTGCTCGACGGCTACCCGGTTCTGGTGGAACGGGACGGGGATATGTTGTCGTGCCGTGATGGCCGGCAAGTGGCCATTTCCGATGCGGTCCATCTGCCGCCGGTCGATCCGCAAAAGATTGTCTGCGTGCATTTGAACTACAAAAGCCGGGTGGATGAATTCATGACCCGCCTGCCGCCGGCGCCGACCTATTTCCACAAGCCCCTGACCGCTTTGAACAGCCACAACGGTGACGTGGTGCGGCCCCAGCGCTGTAAATGGCTGAACTACGAGGGCGAGATTGCCATCGTCATCGGCAAGCACTGCCGTAACGTCAGCCCGGCGGAGGCCGACGACTACATCCTCGGTTATGCCGTCGCCAACGATTACGGCCTGCACGACTTCCGCGATACGGACGCCGGCTCCATGCTGCGGGTCAAGGGCTCGGACACCCTCTGCCCCATCGGCCCGGCCCTGGTGACCGGCTGGGACTTCCGCGGCAAGTCCATCAAGACCTATGTGAATGGCGAGGTGCGGCAGGACGGCAATACGGACGAGATGGAGTGGGACATGCACTACCTGGTCGCCGATATCGCCCGCAACATCACCCTGGTGCCTGGCGATGTGTTGCTGTCCGGGACGCCGGCCAACAGCCGACCGGTCTATCCCGGGGATCTGGTGGAGGTGGAGGTCGAGGGCCTCGGAAAGCTGTCCAATAAGATCGTGGAAGGCCCGGCCCCCATCCGCGACGATGTGGGCGCCCAGCCCACTGAAACGGAAGAGGTGATCTCCACCGCCATGGGCGGGGACTGGGAACACCGGGGCAAACGGGCCCCGCGCGGTCAGGGTGCGGCCCACTATAAATCAACCTTGGACGAAGAGTGAAATCGGCCAGGCGCCGTTGGTAAAGAGCCTTTGGCTCAAAAAGACGAAAAAACATCCGGGAATGGGATCATGGCATAGGCGCGCTGGTAGGAGCGGCCGGGTCCCAAAATTTGACACGATCCGGGGACTTTGGTTAAGTGAACGCTTGAGATCGAGGCGATCAATAAAACAAAATAAAACATTGGGAGGGGCTCGCCATGATGAATGGGATCGTCAATCAGGCCGCCCTTGCGGGTTGGAGCGACTTGCTCGCCCGGCAAGGCATTGATCCCAGCGTCGTTTCCCAGGATTTTGATGTTGATCTGTCGGTTGGCTCGGCCGACGAAGGGCATTTGGCTCTCGGTGAGTTTGTCAACTTTCTGGAGGCCGCCGCGAACCGGCTGCGGCGGCCCGAGTTCTTTTGGCGCGCCGGCGAGGTTTATGACTATCGCCTGCTGGGTCACATCGGCGAGGCGGTGCTGTCGGCCAAGACCCTTGGCGGTGCCTTGCGTATGTTCGCCCAGTACTTTTCCTTGTTGCAGGACGCCACCGAACTCACCTTCGAGGTGGATGAACGTCATGCCACCTTGCGCTACCGGATCTTGGACCCGACCATCTGGCCGCGCAATCGGGATGCGGAATTCACCATGGGCATCATGGCCAAGATGATCCGCGGCACGGTGGGAGGCAACTGGCGCCATGCCGAGGTGACCTTCGAGGTGGATAGTCCGCTCGACGGCCATGGCCTGTCCGACTACCTCAATCTGGGCTGCGGCTATGGCGGCTCGGCGAACATGATCCGGATTCCGGCCGCTTGGCTCTCCTTGCCGCTGGCCGCCCATCGGCCCGGGGAGACGACCGAATCCCAGTTACGGCAAGAGCTGATTCGGCAGCGGCGGGCCACCACCGCCCAGGATCAGGCCCGCTACCACCTCTTCAAGACCATCGGGATCGCCGAGGTGGACCAGACCGTGATCGCCAAGGAAATGGGTATGTCGCGGCGCACACTTCGGCGGCACCTGGGGCGGGAAGGCATGAATTTTCAATGCCTTGTTGATGACTGCCGCATGGAAGTCGCCACCTTGGAGCTGATCCGCCGGCCGAACGCCTCCCTGGCCGAAATTGCCTTGGTGCTGGGCTATACCGAGCACAGCTCCTTTACCCGCGCCTTTAATCGTTGGAGCGGCATGTCGCCCCAAGCTTTCCGCCGTTCCGGCGACGTGTCCTTGCGGCGCTTTTGAGGGCTTAGCCCCGGCTGGAAACCGAGTTTACCGGATCGGGCCGGCGATGGTTGTCCGCTTCTGTCAAGTGCCTTGGCACGGCTTTTTCTAGCATGGGTCCGACGATTTTTTGTGTGGCCTTTTTTTGACTCGGGTCCAACGGCATGGCGGTTCGAAACACCTTGGTTGCCTTTAACGACAGCGCCTCGAGCGAGATGGCGTTGAAGGCGGCGTTGATCTTCCAAAACAAATTCCAAACCCATGTGACCGGGCTGTCGACCTGCACCCTGTCCGGATTGTCGGCCCAGGTGGTGGGCTGGCTGCCCGACACCGTCCATTCGGCGCTGCGCGAAGCGGAGTCCAGGCTGGATCAGGACGTGGCGCAAAAGTGGGACCGCATGGTTCGGGAAAACGGCCAAGCGGACAAATGCCATTGGCTTCAGTTGACCGGCGATGCCAACCGGAACGTGGTGGAGCAAGGCCGATTTTTTGACCTGATCTTTGTCGGCCAGTTCGATACCTCCACCAGCGATATCGGCACCATCCTGCATCCCGACCGCATCGCCCTGCAGTCGGGGCGGCCGATCCTCCATATCCCCATCGCCTTCGATCCCGGCCCCGTGAACGACCATCTCATCGTGGCCTGGGACGGCAAACGGGCGGCGGCCCGGGCCCTGTCGGAGGCCTTGCACCTTCTGGGGCCCGCCAACACGGTCACGATCCTGACCGTGGAAGATGACGCCAGTGACATCTCCGCCGGCGTGGGCCAGTTGCTGACCCATTTGGAACGCCACGGTATTCAAGCGACTCACCAGTCGGTCAAGGTCAAGCGCAAGAGTCACCGCTTTATCGCCCAGGCGATCATGGAGGCCAGCTCGGCCCAGCGCCCCGATGCCTTGATCATGGGTGCCTACGAGCACAGCAAGTTCCAAGAAGATGCCTTTGGCGGGGTCACCGAAACGATCCTGCGGGAAGCGACCTTCCCCATCTGGATGGCGCACTAGCACATGGCGAGCCCAGGCCAGCCCAACGTGTTGTGGATCATGTGCGATCAGTTGCGCCATGACTACCTGGGCTGTACCGGCCATCCCCACATCAAGACTCCCAACATCGACTGGATCGCCCGTGACGGCGTGCGATTCTCTCGGGCCTTCGCCCAATCGACCATTTGCGGCTCATCGCGCATGTCCGCCTACACCGGCCGCTATATGCACAGTCATGGGTCGACGGGCAACGAGGTGCCCCTGCGGATCGGTGAAATGACCCTGGGCGACCACTTGGCGGAGCTTGGCGGCGCGGCGGTGCTGGTGGGCAAGACCCACATGCGCCCGGACGAAGCGGGCATGGCCCGCTTGGGCGTGGATCCGGGCAGCGACATTGCCGTGCGGGCCGCCGAGGCGGGGTTTTATCCCTTCGCCCGCCATGACGGGCTGCACCCCTATGGCGACTATGATCCGAATCCCCCCTATGGGGACTTTCTGCGCGAACAAGGATTGACGGCCGACAATCTCTGGGAAAGTTATGCCAACGGGGCCGAGGGTGATGACGGGTCGGTGGTCAGCGGCTGGCTGATGGAAAACGCCGGGCGGCCGGCCCGGGTGCCGGCGGAGATGTCGGAGACCGCTTGGACCACCCAACGGGCCATGGACTTCATCGACGGACGCGGTCCGAACGACGCGCCCTGGTGCCTGCATCTATCCTATATCAAGCCCCACTGGCCCTATTTGGCGCCGGCGCCCTACCACCAAATCTATGGGCCTTCTGATGTGGTGCCGGCGGTGCGCGACGAGGCCGAGCGAGCTGATCCCCATCCCCTTTATGCCGCTTTCCTGCAAGAGCGGTACTCCCAAGTGTTTTGCCGGGACGAGGTGCGCGAGCGGGTGATCCCGGCCTACATGGGCCTGATCCAGGAGGTGGACGATCACCTGGGCCGCTTGTTCGATTTCCTGCGCGAGCGGGGCCAGCTGGACTCCACCCTGATCATCTTTTCCACGGATCACGGGGACTATCTGGGCGACCATTGGTTGGGGGAGAAATACCTGTTCCACGACCCCTCCGTCCGGGTGCCACTGTTGCTGCGCGATCCCCGACCCCAGGCCGATGCCACCCGGGGCCAGACCCTGGACGCGCTGGCGGAAATGATCGATCTGGCGCCGACCATTGTTGACTTCATGGCCGGTGGGGAGGCCGCGGCCGCCCGGGACCATATCCTGCAAGGCCGCTCCCTCTTGCCGCGCCTCGCCGGCGAGACATCGCCAGCCTGGCGCGCTTGCGCCTTTTCCGAATACGACTTCACCTATGACGCCGCGCGCCTGCGTTTGGGCACGCCGGTCGAGGACAGCTGCGCCACCATGGTCTTTGACGGGCGCTGGAAGTACATCCACGTGCCCGAACATGCGCCCCTGCTGTACGACCTGAAAAACGATCCCCATGAGCTGCGGGATCTGGGCCGCCAGGACGGCCATGGGGAGATCATCGCCCGTTTGAAGGAGGCCATGTTCGACTGGTGCCGTAAGCAGGCCAATCGTGTCACCATTTCCCGCCAAGGGATCGCGGGCGGGGATGCCGTCGGGCTGGCCTACGACCGGGTCATCGATCACAAGATCTACATCGGTTTCTGGGATCAATTGGACATTGAGGCCGAAGAGGCCAAACGAGCTGCGGCGTTGCAAAAAGACACCGCTGACGCCGCCGGAGAACACCCAAAGGGGTGACCAGCGTGTTTTTTCGAAAAAAGGGAGAGCAAAGGATGAAAAACTGTTTGGCCACGTTTAGCAGAGGGCTCGCTGCCGGTGTTATCGGCGTCGCGGCCCTGACCGGGGTTGCCTTGTCGGCCGGTGCGGCGGACTATCCCAGCAAGCCCGTCGAGTTCATCGTACCTTGGCCGCCGGGGGACGCGGAAGACATCCTGGCCCGTATGATCGCCGGGCAGCTGCAGACCGACACGGGCACTCCGGCCGCGGTGATCAACAAACCCGGCGGCGGCGGCGGGCCGTTCCCCGGTGCGGCCGAAGTCAAAAATGCCGACCCCGATGGCTACACCGTTGGTTCCTTTGTGATCGGCGTACCTGTTATGGGAGATCTCCAGGGAATCGAGGGCATTACCCTTGAGACCTTCGAGCCCATCGGCATTTTCTTGACTTATCCCTTTGTGTTCGCGGCAGCTGGTGATGCGCCTTTTGGTTCCATTGACGAACTGGCGACTCATGCCCAGGAAAACGATGTGGTGCTGGGTCACTTTGGTTACGGCTTAACCCCCACCCAAATCGCTTTTGCTCTCGCGGAGCGTAAGGGTTTTGAGTACGCGGGTGACTCGGCCTTCGATGCTTTGGACTGCAATACCCTGGCCAGCGGCGATGCGGATCTCATCACCACAACCGTTCCTCAGATTCTGCCCTGCGTGAACGATCTTAAGATCATTGGCACGGTCACGGAATCCCGCATGCCCATGTTGCCCGATGCTGCGACCATCGGCGAGCAGATGCCGGATCTGAAACTGGCCCTGTGGAACGGCCTGTTTGTCCCCAAGGGCACGCCCCAGGAGGCCCGTGACGTGATCGCCGCGGCGGCGCAGAAGGCCCTGCAAAGCGATGCGGCTAAGGAATATGGCGAGCAGACCGGCACCCTGATCTACTGGCAGGACGCCGACGAATCCATGGAACGCATCAAGCGGGACCACGCCACCACCAAGGCCATCTTGGAAACATTGGGCGAGTTGTAAGCAAAGTCCTGTGATTTCAGGCCGGTGGGGTTTGGCAACGCGCCCCGCCGGCCTGATTTTTTGCCAAATCTCAAACAATCAGAATTAGTTGACGGTGACACCCAGTTGGTCCGCCAGGGCATCGATATCGCGCAGGTCTTGTGGGACCTGGGCGAATTGTTCCCGGGCCTTTTTGACCGCGCTTTTCGCCGCGGGGGCATCCTGCAAGGTGGCGTAGGAGCGGATCAGCATGAGCCAGCCTTCAAGATCGTTGGGTTGATCTTCCAGGCGCGCCGCTAAGCCGTCGACCATACCGCGGATCATGGCGTCCCGGTCGGCCTCGGACATTTCCGCCGCGGCGGCAATGTCGGCCTGGCTCGGCCCCGCCGGTGATGACGGGACGCTCAGCCCCAGGTTCGTGCTGGCTTCCTCGATGCGGGCGAGCACAAAGGGGGCGCCTGAAAACTGCGCCCTGGCTTGATCCAAAGCCGCAATGGCGCCGTCCATGTCATCCCGCGCGGCGCGCCATCCGGCCAGATCAATCCAGCCTTGCCAATCCTTGGGGTCTTGCGCCAAGTGAGCCTCCAGCGCCGCCATATCCCCGCCTTGACCGGACTGTGCCCGAGGGGCGGCGGTTTCGGCCACCGCGCCGGCTGCCCCCTCGGCCGTGGCCAGTTCGGCCGGCGTGGCGTCGGCCAGGACCGTTTTGAGATCCAGTTCCAGGAAGCGGGCCATGTTGACGATGTCCCGGCGCACCAAGGGAGTCCAGGGTGCTTCCTGGGTTGAATCGGCCAGAAGGGCCAGCCAGTCTCTCAGGGCGCCTTCAAAGTCCTGGGCTTGCGCCTTGGCTAGGGCCAAGTAGTACCGCGCCCGGGGATCGTTGGACTTGTCCCGGGCCTGGGCGAAGATCAGCTTGGCGGCGGTGGGCACCTTGTTGCCGTTTGCCAAGGTCAGCGCTTCGGCGTAGGCGGAAAGCACCGCCGGGTCATCCTCCGACAGGGTGGCGGCCCGGCGATAGGCATCGGCGGCGGAAGCATAATCTCCCTGGGCGGCATAGGTCTTGGCCAAGAGCCACCAATCCTCGAAACTCTCCGGATTATCCTCGATCTTCTCGGCCAACAACTCGGCCTTGCTGCCCAGGTCCCCGGCCTCGGCCTGGCGTTCCAAAATGGCGGCCTTGCGGGCGGCCAGGGGCAGGTCTTCCGCCTCGGGACTGCCGACCACGGCATAGAGTCCCAGGGAGGCGGCGACAACTCCGCAGGCGGTCACGACGGCAAGCAAGGGACTGCGGCGGCTCACCAGCAAACCGGCATCCAGGGAGCGCGCGGCTTTGATGGTGCGGCGCTCGATCTCTTGCTGGGCCGCCTGCATTTCGCTCTCGGAGATCAGACCAGCCTCGTGGTCGCGCCGCAGTTCTTCCTGCTGGTCCCGGTAGATGGACAATGCATGCTCGGTTTCGTTCTGTTCCGTGCGGCCGCTGAGCCAAAAAGCGCGGGTCAGCCAGGCGGCGGCCAGGAGCGCCAGGGCAGCGGCGAGAATCCAGAGTGTCATTTTCCCGACTCCTGCAACAAGCGGCGTGCCTCGTCCCGCTCCTTGTCGTCCATCTCCGGTTTGGGTTTTTGGCCCCGGGTGTAACGGGCCGCGGCCAGCACGGAAACGGCCAACAGAAAAATGGGCATGAGCCAAAGGATCAAGGTGGAGGTCTGGAACGGCGGCTGCAGCAGCACATAATCGCCGTATTTACCGCGAATGTAGGCCATGGCTTGGTCGTTGCTGTCACCGGCTTCGATGCGTTCGCGCACCACGATGCGCAGCTCCTTCGCCAAATCCGCGTTGGAATCGAAGATGGATTGGTTTTGGCAGACCAGGCAGCGCAGCTGCTTGCCGATCTCCTGGGCCCGGGCTTCGGCGGCCGGATCGGACAGCATCTCGTCCGGGTCGATGGCCCAGGTGGGAGCGGCGGCCACGACCATGGCCAGAAGGACCGTGGCGGCGGCGATCGGGCGCAGGGACCTTTTCGGCGCGCCCACCCGCAGGCGCCGGTCGACCACGGAAATCACGCCGCCCAGGGACATGATCAGGGCGCCGAGCCACATCCACGCCACACCGGGATTGTAATAGTACCGTGTCACCCAGCCTCCCATGCCGTTGGGATCACCCAAAACCGCGTAGAGGTCTCCGTGCCACAGGGTCTTGATGCCGGCCTCGGTGGTCGGCTGCCGTTCCACCGGGTACCACCGCCGTTCCGGGAACAGCAGGGCCACGACCTTACCGTCCTTGGAAACCTCGATCGTGGCGATGGAGGTTTGATAGTTCTCGCCGCGGGTATTGGTGACATCGAAAAGATTGAATTCATAACCCGCGACCGCGACGGGCGCGCCGGGCTGTTGATTCTGGATCACCTCGACCTGCCACACGGACAAGGTACTGACCCCGGCGACCACGAACGCCAGGCCGCTGTGCCCCAGGACCAGACCCCAGGCAGAGGCGGGCAGCCCGATCAAGCGCCGCAAGCCGCCTGCTAAACCGGCCTTCTTGAACCCGGCGCGGTTGAACAGATCGGCCATGGTGGCAAAAAACAGCCATAGGGCCAGGCTCAGGCCGGCGAGCCCCAGGAATTGCCGCCAGCCGAAGTAATAAAGGGCCGCCGTGCCCAGCAGGGTGAGGACGGCCGTCGTGCGCAGGCGCCGCAGCACCGACCAGGCGTCGGCCCGCTTCCAGGATAGGAAGGGGCCAATTGCCGCGGCAAAGGCGACGATGGCAAAGACGGGCAGGAAGGTTTGATTGAAGTAGGGCGCGCCGACGGTGATCTTTTCCCCGCTCAACACTTCCAGGAAC